>CAZJYF010000556.1:0-3036 GCA_964549665.1 uncultured Saprospiraceae bacterium | reverse complement strand
TCAAACAGGGAAGGCGGGAAAGGCGGCATGGATATTTGGTTCACCACCCGGGATTTCAATAGCAACGACCTCGATTTCACTATGCCGGTGAATGCAGGAAATCGTATCAATACCATTGGAGATGAAATCACGCCTTATTACGATAGTGCAGAAGGCGCACTTTATTTCGCATCCAACGGTTTGGTTTCTCTGGGGGGCTACGACATTTTTAAGGCCGCTGGGAGCCAAATAAAATGGGAGAAACCCAAAAATCTGGGCAAACCTTTCAATTCGAGCGCTGATGATTTCTTTTTCATAAAAACACCTTCCAAAAGTGGTGGCTTCTTCGTATCCAACCGGCTCTTTGGAATGGAAAAGATCACAACCACCGATGAGGATATTTTTGCCTTTACATACAATAGTAAAGGCCGACTTTTTGCGAAAGGTGGGGTGTACAGCAAAATTGAAGGGGAGCGGCTGAGGGAAGTCACGGTTGCCATTTATGAGTTGTTGGATGGAGCGAGAAAGAAATTGATAACCAATAAATATTTTGAAGACGGGCAGTATTATTTCGAATTGAAGCCTGCACGGCAATTTGTCATTGAGGCCCAAAGAGAAGGTTATTTGCCGGGAACATATGAATTTGACACTTACAATTACTCTAGTAAAAATGAATACGGTGCGCCAATTTATTTGGAAAATTATCTGAAACCCGGAAGACAGATTCCCAACCCGGTCACCCGGAGGGAGGATGCGTTAAGTCTCCCCAAGGGTGATTCAGCGGCTCCTAGCTTTCCGCATCCACTGAACACTGCCCCCAGTTCTTTTGATAGCGATTCGTCCGTTAGTGTTCCGGTTGGTGAATTGTCTGAAAAACCGTACACCACGCGGGGCAAATCGAGGCATGATAATTATGAAATCATTACTTCGGCACCAAGGCATCCGGGGACTTATTACAAAATCCAGTTGATTGCGGTGGTGAAATACAATCCCAACCACTCCCGTTACAAACCCGTCAAAAACCGGGGCCGATTGGACACTGAATTTATCGTCAAAAAGAAGTTGACCCGCGTTTTATTGGCTGAATATGACACCCTTGATGAAGCGAAAAAAAATCTTGCAGAAGTGCAAAAATTCAAAAACTTTGAGCGCGCTTTCATTGTAAAATACGAAGACGGTGAGCGAATCGGCCGAGTGCGCTAAATATAAATGCATGGATGGTTGAAAAACCTTCCTCAAAAATGTTTAACCAATTCCTTGACAATAAGGCGCATTTTAGGTTCAGCAGCTTCTGCCAAAGCGATGACGGATTCGATGGTCGTTTTGGTAATTTCTTCAAGTGGGTAGCACTTGTTGGAAACGACGGAAATGACAAAAATTTTCAGGCCTGCGTGTTTTGCCACGATTACCTCGGGGATGGTGGACATACCGACGAGGTCGCCGCCGATGCGGTGCAGAAAGCCATATTCGGCAGGTGTTTCCAGGCTTGGCCCTTCCAAAGCTACATAAACCCCTTCGTGGGCATGGATACCTTGGTCGGCTGCAATTTTTTTTGCCTGAGTGAGCATTTCGCCATCATAGGTTCGGTACATATCGGGGAAGCGGAGGCCTAAGCGGTCATCGTTGGGGCCCAAAAGCGGATTTTCCGGTTGCAGGTTGATGTGGTCTTTTACAAAGACTATGTCTCCGGCTTCGATTTGGGCATTCACACTTCCGGAAACATTCGAAATCAGAATCCGCTCGATGCCTAGAGATTTAAGGACTCTAACCGGAAAAGTCACCTGCTGCATCGAGTAGCCCTCGTAGTAATGGAAGCGACCAGCCATGGCCACGACGGCCTTTCCTGCCAAGGTGCCTAAGAGCAACTTCCCATTATGACTTGGAACGGTGGAAACGGGGAAATGGGGAATATCTTTGTAATCGAATTCGGAAACCACTTCAATGTCATCTGTCAACCCGCCTAGACCAGTGCCTAGGATGATGCCGAAATCTGGACGAAAGTTCGTTTTTGCACGAATGAAATGGATAGCTTCCTGAATCTGATCGTAGAGCATGGTGGTTTTTTAAAAATTTAAGCTGTAAAGAAATGTTTTTTTTAGGAAAGTCCTATCAATTTTTCCTGCTGGCGTTTTCATTTTTTGGTCTTACATCTGAACTTGAAATGTTTATTTGTCATTTTAATAAAAAATCCTTTTTTTCAATAAATATTGGAATACATTGCCCGGCGGTCAAAATGTGAAATTAGGTGCCAGGGGAAAGTAAAAAAAATGACAGGTTGAGGAAAGAGCAATGCCCCAGTTATTTTGAAAGTGTCCGGTTGCACAGAGAACAAATTTCTCTTTCCTTTGTCCTTTGTAAAATAGGAGTTTTTATTGCCGAATAAACTGCTTCTTATGAAAAAATTTATGTTTCTATTGGCTGTCCTACTTCCCTTGTCTTTTCAGGCACAAACCATTACCGTTTCGGAAGGATTATCTATTCGCAATGACATTGCCTACCATCTTATCGGCGATTTAAAAGGCAATTTGCTTCTCTTTCGGGAGGAAGCCACCGAGTCTGAAGTGCAGGCATTCAGTCGAAGTTTGCACCTGAGTTGGAAAAAAAAGATTGAATTGGATAAGAAGCATCCGGAGGTGATTGATGTCATTGAGACCCGCCAGGATTTTAGTGTTATTTATCAATTTATTCGAAAGGGAGACTTAATTCTCAAGGTGCACAAATACAATCCTGCTGCCAATATGATAGATTCCGTGACCATCAAAAATTATGGTTCCTTCTATAATCCTCCGTATTTTGAAGTGGTGTATTCAGAAAATAAAAAAGTGATGTTGTTATACTATGTCGAAGGGAATAATGAAATTCATGCCCTTGCTTTCAATTTGGCAGAGATGAAGATAATGTGGGAAAAAATACTGGCCCCCAACGACATCATTTTCAGCAGAGATTTTCATCAAATGGTGGTAGATAATGCGGGCAATATGCACCTTATTTTTCACAAGGATAATAGAAAATCAAAGCAGAAAGAACATTATTTTGCGTTTTTTGACTTTGGACCTG
>CAZJYF010000555.1:0-3040 GCA_964549665.1 uncultured Saprospiraceae bacterium | reverse complement strand
TGCCTATGATGATGACGAAAGTCTCGAAACCGTATCCGATCCAGTTTTTCTTAAAGTGGGTAATGATCTGTTTCATTTTGTATTTACGCTAAGGGCCAGTAAATGAAGCCTATCCTGCCAACGGGTATTATAATTTCACATACAATTTAGGGCATTCCTGTTGTTCTAGGTGATAGAAATCGAATAAGCTAATCTTCCGTAGGAGTTGGCACTTGTACTTTTATTTCAGCTGAGAATTTCGCCCATTCGCCGAGCAATTCTTTGTACTTTTCGGGTTCAGATTCCTTGAGATCGTTTTGCTCTCCCAAGTCTTTGGATAGGTCATAAAGCTCAAAATTTTCAGGAAGAAATGGTCTTCTGATATTAGTGATTTTCCAATTTCCTTTTCGGATCATTGCCCAGTTGCGATGCTCCAATCCAAACACGTATTCAGAGGAATGCACCTCATCTACTTTCCCCTGAGCCAGCGGCATCAGTGAACTTCCCCTCAGGGGATACAGCTTATGGCTTTCATATATTTCTGGATATTTTACATTAGCCACCTCATAAAAAGTAGGCGCAATGTCCATAAGGCTTACAAATCCGTGGTGAATTTCGTTGTTCCTTTCAACTCCTGGTCCGGATAGTATCATAGCGGCGGTCATACCTCCTTCCGTTGTAAATCCTTTGAAATAACGAAAGGGCGACGTCCCGGCTTCTGCCCATTGGGGACCATAGGAAATAAAGGAGCTGGGTTTTCCCATATTTTCATAATCATCGTTGAAATGTTTCCTTATGAAGGGACCATATTTATCGTTGTTATAAAAATCATTCCCGGCAGCCCCGTTGTCAGACATAAACACAATTAAAGTGTTTTCAAATTCGCCAATATCTTTCAAGTGTTGCATTAACCGGCCAATATTAAAATCCAGATTGTCAACCATGCCGGCGTATAATTCCATTTTTCTGGATTCCTTCTTTTTCTCTTTTTCGGACAAGGATTCCCAGTATTTCACGCTCTCGTGATTTGTAGGCAGTGCCGTGCTTTCAGGGATCATACCTGCCTTTTTAAGACTCTCCAACCTTCGTTCTTTCAATTTATCATACCCATCCTCATATCGCCCCTCATATTTACGCCAATATTTTTCATCCACCTGAAGCGGCCAATGTGGGGAGGTATAGGCGGCAAAGGCAAAAAAAGGTCTTTTGTCTTCTTTGTGCCGATCGATATATTCTATCAGTTTATCGGTATAAAAATTCGTCGAATAGTCCCCTTCGTTCCACTTGGCAGGTTTACCATCTTCCGTATAGGGCGAAATGGGATTGTCTTCAAACAAGCCTTGGTCATTATAATGATTTCCTCCGCCTTCGACAAGGACGAAGGAATGCTCAAACCCCTTTTGATACGGATTGGACTCAGGGGTATCGCCAAGATGCCATTTTCCAGCCATGTACGTATGATAGCCAGCATTTCGGAGTAATGCCGAAATGGGTACCACCCGGTTTGTCAATCTTCCTTCATAGCCAAATTCACTGGTTTGCAGACCTTGGCTTCCCATCCCGGCAATATGGTTATCATTTCCAGTCAAGAGCATCGACCGGGTCGGGGCGCATAGAGGAGAAGTATGGAATCGACTAAATCGAATACCATTGGCTGCCAAATTATCAATATTGGGGGTTTCAATATCACCCCCATAACAGCCCAAATCTGCATATCCCAAGTCATCAGCTACTAATAAAAGAATATTTGGGCGCTGATCGACTTCCCTTTTTTCCGTGCACGATATTATTCCCGAAATAAGTAGTATGCTCAGGAAATTAAACAAGTAGGAAAGCCACCTTTTTTGGGAAATAGGAAGAAGGAAAACCCCATTTTCGTTTTTGCTAAGTAAAAATGTTTTCATTTGATATTTTGGTTTTATTAAATTGTATTTGAAGGATACTCAAGGTTTGATTAGCTGTTATATGTTCATTTTGAAGCTATTACGGGCATTTCGGTTTTAGCCTGTCTCTACTTTTTTGCTTTTCCCATTTGAAGAAAGTGGTTTATTGTAAGAATCAATCATTTGAATACGATTCGGTAATTTTAATAATCTGAGTCATTAAGGCATCTGCCTCGTTTAATCTTTCGAGCGTTTTTGTTTGGAGATAAACGGCATTATCCAAAATATTTTCAAATTCTAGTTCCTGAAATAATGGATAGTAATCTTTTTTAAGACTAGAGGGCTTTAACCAAGCTGGATGGCTGCCATAAGAATCCATTTCTTTAAAAGATATGAATTTCAATAAAAAAATCAACTCGATATTAATGGTCCAATTATCCTGGTAATTATCCCTTTTTTTAATGTGTTCAACAGCGGTTTGCCATCGTGCTAATAAGGAATTTATTTTTGGATTCGTAATCAGGTTTTCTTTGCCGCCTTGGATGATATTGGAAATGGCATGGTCAGAAGGTAGATATTCCACTGCAGGTAATGAATGGTAAAAAAGACTATCGAGATTATGTTTTTCAATAATAGACCTTTCTTCCCCCATTAAAGACCCTAACGTGATGTTAGCATTCAAAGCATTTGAATTAATGCTTATCGCATTTTTTAGTGCTTTTTGGTTTTCTAAAAATTCGTGGTGAAGGTTTGTAAGCACCGTTTTTTCTTCCAGTCTGTTCAAGCGTTCTTGATTCCAACTGTTTACCTGAAAGGCTAACAAAATTCCGATCATTACCAGGAAAATTTCTCCCAGCGCATATTTTAAGTATTTCCCCGAGTTATTTTCAATGAGCAATTTTTGCCGAATCTTTCTAAAGAATAGGATCATGGTCTTTTCATTTTCCAAATAAGTGGTTTAAGATTCACGCACCTTCGATCATATGTAGAAACCTGCTCCTAAGGGTTTGGGAACAAACAAAACCAGGTCCATCCAAAATGTCCATCAAATGAAAGCACCGTGAATTGGTAAGGGAAAAAATTAAGCAGCGTGTAGGATGGTCGTATAAAAAAAGAGAGTATTCGCCCTTGTTTCATTTGATTGCTGAGTAAGTAAAGGTTAGAAAAAAATTCAAAAA
>CAZJYF010000554.1:0-3042 GCA_964549665.1 uncultured Saprospiraceae bacterium | reverse complement strand
TCCTCATTTTCCTTTCTTTGCAATAAAAAAAATTGCTTTTTCAGCCAACACTCAATATCTTACGCCGTTTTTGTCAAAGAATTAAAATTTAGCTTGAAATTTGTGGCGATGAAATAAATTTTTGGGCTTATAATTGGATAGATTGATTTTATAAATTATCATTGCTACTCTACCTTTTTAACCGACTTTTGAACACCTGAAAGAAACTGAATTTTAGAGAATTTGGGAGTGAATGGTTCTCATTGATTCAAGCCTGTGTTTAAAATAAAATTCGCGTTTCTTCCATTTTTCACCTAATTAAAACGACACAAATCATGGCCATAAAGATTACGGACGAGTGCATTAATTGCGGTGCTTGTGAGCCCGAATGCCCAAATAACGCCATTTATGAGGGTGGCGTGGAATGGGCTATTGAAGACGGAACGAGCGTTTCAGGAACCTATAAACTTGGAGACGGGGCGGAAGTCGATGCTGGCGACAGACTAGACCCAATTTCCGAAGACCTCTACTACATTTCACCAGATAAATGCACGGAATGTAAAGGATTTCACGAGGAACCACAATGTGCCGCAGTGTGCCCGGTAGATTGTTGTGTTCCCGATCCGGAAAGGGAAGAAACGGAAGAACAATTATTGGAGCGGAAAGACCGTTTGCATCTGTAAACAAGGGTCAAAAGTTCTCGTTGAAATAGCTGTTGCACTTAGCTGCACAAAGAAAGCACTAAGACGCCCTGAGGCATGTAAACCTTACCTATTTGTTTTTTCTTCATTTTATGCAGGGTAATCTTCGTGCTTCATTGTGAAATAGTTGTTACACTTTGTAACTTTGCACCATAATAAAGAATTGTCGGGTCCTGAATACAAGGTCGGAAGAAACCCCAAATCATTTTCCCACTTTACATTCACCGGCTCTCATTTAGATTTTTATGAGCAAGATTAGAACGGAAGTTAAAGAGGAAATCACCATCAAATTTGCCGGTGATTCAGGCGATGGGATGCAACTGACGGGAAGTTTATTCACCAATGATACCGCCTTGGCGGGCAGTGACTTGGCCACCTTTCCCGATTTTCCAGCCGAAATACGGGCTCCCGCAGGTACCTTAGCTGGGGTTTCGGGTTTCCAACTGCATTTTGGAAGTAAAAAGATTTTTACCCCCGGGGACACCTGTGACGTTTTGGTAGCCATGAATGCTGCCGCCCTCAAAGCAAATCTCGACAGGATTTGTAAAGGAGGCTCCATCATTGTCAACGAAGACGGTTTTGACAGCAAAAATTTGCGGCTGGCCAAATACCCCGAGGGCGTTAATCCGATAGAAAACGGTAGTTTGGAAGGATTTGAAGTCGTTACCATGCCGGTCACTAAAATCACCCGGGAATGCCTGAAAGATTCTCCCCTGGGCACCAAAGAAAAAGACCGCTGCAAAAATATGTTTGTGCTGGGTTTTCTCCTTTGGCGCTACAACCGGAACCTCGATTCCGTTGAGCGTTTTTTGAAATCGAAGTTTGGAAACAAACCCGATATTTTGGAAGCCAACGAAAAGGTACTTCAGGCAGGTTACCATTTCGGAGATACCACCGAAACCTTTACGACCACCTATAAAATAAAGGAAGCCCCTTTAGATAAAGGAACCTACCGAAGCATCATGGGCAATCAAGCGCTCGCCCTCGGGTTGATAGCTGCATCGCAAAAAGCGGGATTATCCTTGTTTTACGGATCCTACCCCATCACCCCGGCTTCGGATATTCTGCACATCTTGTCGCGGCATAAAAATTTTGGCGTTAAAACCTTTCAGGCAGAAGATGAAATTGCCGCAATTTGCTCGGTCATTGGTGCCGCTTACGGTGGCAATTTAGCTGTCACGGGCACTTCCGGACCGGGACTTGCCTTAAAGGGAGAAGGCATCGGCTTGGCGGTTATGCTCGAATTACCCCTCGTCGTTTTGAACATTCAGCGGGGCGGCCCCTCCACGGGTTTGCCGACGAAAACGGAACAATCAGACCTTTTGATGGCCATTTACGGCAGGAACGGAGAATGCCCCATGCCGGTCATTTCTGCCAATACGCCTACCGATGCCTTTGAAGCCGTTTTCGAAGCCTGCCGAATAGCGATTCAACACATGACGCCGGTTCTTTTTCTCAGCGATGGCTTCATCGCCAACGGAGCCGAACCATGGAAGTTTCCAAAAGCTGCCGACCTCCCCGACATCGAGGTTCAATTTGCCAATGGCCGGGAAAACGGAGAAGTCTTTTTGCCCTACAAACGCAATGAGAAACTGGCTAGAAAATGGGCGCTACCAGGAACACCCGGTCTGGCCCACCGCATTGGCGGACTTGAAAAAGAAGATGAAACGGGCAATATTTCCTACGACCCTGCCAACCACGAATACATGGTGAAAATCAGGGAAGCCAAAGTTGATAAAATTGCCGAATACATTCCGGAACAACAGATAGAACTGGGACATGAAAAAGGAGAACTGCTCATTTTAGGATGGGGTTCCACCTATGGTGTGATTAAATATGTAGTGACTGAATTATTGAACGACGGTTACCAAGTGGCACACACCCATCTGCGTTATTTGAACCCATTTCCTCGCAATTTAGATAAAATTTTGAGCCGCTTTGATAAAGTTTTGATTCCAGAGATTAATAACGGGCAGCTTTCAAAAGTTATCCGGGAAAAGTATTTGATCGATGTGGTGAAATACAACAAAATTCAAGGAGTTCCCATCACCCACGATGAATTGAAAGATTTTGCCACACAACTACTCATGGAACGGTAGTCAATTGTTCAATGAACCATTGGACAATTGGCAAGTAGCCGGTAATCATTTGTAAATCGCAACTTATAAATTATGCCAACGATAGCATTAAACAAAACCGCAGGAAGTGCGCCGCTGAAGGCCAAAGATTTCGCCACAGACCAAGATGTAAGGTGGTGTCCCGGTTGTGGAGATTATTCCATTTTGAAGCAGGTTCAAACTGTTCTTGCGGAATTGGGATTAGATAATGACGAGGTGGCCGTTATTTCCGGCATTGGTTGTTC
>CAZJYF010000553.1:0-3064 GCA_964549665.1 uncultured Saprospiraceae bacterium | reverse complement strand
CAGCATTAAATCATTATCTCCATTACCCATTAAATTCGTTGTAGTACCTAATTTAATGAGGATTTACCTATTTCTGATTTGTAGTGTGGTTGCGTTTTTTTTGTAACAATTCCGTTTGCTTGCTCATTTCCTATTGCACTAGTATTCCTTTTCTTTTTCCTTACCAAGATGATTTTCTTGCCGCATTGCGACAAGTGTTGTTTTTATGATCGCTCTATTATGAAAAATATGTAACTATTTTCATATTTTTAGCCAGCCAAATCTAAATTGTTGCAAACCAAATCGAATAATGAAATACGGTTTTATCATTGACAATCGAAAATGTATTGGTTGTCACGCTTGTACCACTGCATGTAAGAGTGAGCATCAGGTGCCTATTGGGGTCAACCGGACGTGGGTGAAGCAGGTGGAGAAGGGCGAATTTCCACACACCCGGCGTCTCTTTTCGGTGATGCGCTGCAATCATTGCACGGACGCCCCTTGTGTCGAAATTTGCCCTGTTGAGGCGCTTTATACGAGGAAGGACGGCATCGTCGATTTCGACAAAGATCGCTGCATCGGCTGTAAATCCTGTATGCAGGCTTGCCCCTACGATGCGCTGTACATTGATCCGGAAACACATACCGCCGCAAAGTGTAACTACTGCGCCCACCGGGTTGAAATCGGACTGGAACCCGCCTGCGTAAATGTTTGCCCGGAACACGCCATTATTTCCGGCGATATGGATGACCCCGAATCTGAAATTTCTCAACTGCTGGGACGGCAACAGGTTACGGTTCGAAAACCGGAAAAAGGAACCCATCCAAACCTATTCTACATCGATGCGGATGAGCATTCGCTTAGTGCAAGTGCCACTGAAAAGTCGAATTCCTATTATTGGAGTTCGCAATCATTGGGGGTGGGGCATTATGCCAAAGAAGCTGAAAAGCTGGCCTTTTCAAACGGGGACGTTTTGGAAACCCTTCTAAAAGTTGAAGGAAACGAAACTTCCGCTGGAGAAGTAGCAGGTAATGGCCCTACCAAATCAATCGATTTGCTTTTGGGCAAAGCCCGCCGCACCTACGATGCCCCCGACAAAGGCATTTTGTGGGGTTGGGAAGTTTCTGCTTACGTGACGACCAAAGCTATTTCCGCAGGTGCATTTCTGGTTCCCTTTCTCGCCTGGGTTTTGGGCGGAGCAAACCTAAACAGCATTACGCTGTGGTGGGGATTGGGTCTCGGTTTATTCTTTTTGGTTGCAACGGGCGTATTTCTCGTCTTGGACCTCGACCGTCCCGACCGCTTTTTGAATGTTTTGCTTCGCCCTCAGTGGAATTCATGGTTGGTGAAAGGGGGGTATTCCATTTCTATTTACGGGGGGTTGCTCACATTGGCCGGGTTGGCGATTTGGCTTGGCTGGAAAAGCATTTTCCCTGCTTTGTTGTGGCTGACGGCTTTTACTGCCGTCCTCGTGGCCGTTTATACCGCCTTTTTGTTTGCGCAAGCTAAAGGTCGCGATTTTTGGCAAAGCCCAAGCCTTTCCATTCATATGCTGGTGCATAGTTTCATGGCTGGTGCAGGTGCTTTTGCCATCCTTTCTTTGTTCGTTGAAAGTCCTTCTGCATGGAATGATTTTTTGAAAATGGTGCTGCTAGCAGGTATCGGTATTAACCTGTTTGCCCTTCTCATCGAATTATCTACTCCCCACCCGACGGAAGATGCCATGCGCACCGTTGACCTGATATTAAAGGGACGATATAGCAGACTATTTTGGGGAGGGGTCGTTTTGGTTGGAAATGTAGTGCCCGTTGTTTTGTTGATTTTGGGGAACAGCAATCCCCTTCTTTTGGCAGTTTCAGGAGTGATTGTTTTAGCGGGTATTTATTTAACAGAAAAAATTTGGGTGGAAGCCCCGCAGCGTATTCCGTTGAGTTGATTTTTTTCAAAAGATAGAAAATGGGACAGAAAAAACCATCATTTTTAGAAAAGATTGCTGAAAAACTGCACCTCATTCCTAATTTACATGAAAATGGTGACACGCTGCTTGAGCGCCTGGCAGAACCGGGTAAATTGACCAAATTTCCACCTCTTGAGCAATGGGATGATTGGGTGGAATACGAAGCCACTGCCTGGCCGAAAGTGGAAAAGAAACATTACACCATCGTGCCGACCACTTGCTTCAATTGCGAAAGCGCCTGTGGATTGACGGCTTATGTTGACAAAGAAAGCGGGCAGGTGCGCAAGTTTGAAGGTAATCCGTACCATCCCGGCAGCCGGGGACGCAATTGTGCCAAAGGCCCTGCTACCATAAATCAAATCACCGACCCCGAACGGATTTTATACCCCTTGAAGCGAATTGGCGAAAGAGGCGAAGGAAAGTGGGAACGGGTTTCTTGGGAGGATGCCCTCGAGGACATCGCCGCCCGGATGCGCAAGGCAATCGAGGAGAAGCGGAACAATGAAATTGCTTACCACGTCGGCCGGCCGGGGCATGAGGGCTATGCCGGTCGCGTCATTCAGGCTTGGGGGGTGGACGGGCACAACAGCCACACGAATATTTGCTCTTCCGGTGCCCGTTTTGGTTACAATCTTTGGTACGGCTACAATCGTCCTTCGCCCGACCACGCGAATGCCAAATTCATCCTTTTGATTTCTGCCCACCTCGAAAGCGGGCATTATTTCAACCCCCACGCCCAACGAATCATCGAGGGAAAGATGAAAGGAGCAAAGTTGGCCACTATGGATCCCCGTCTTTCCAATACGGCCAGCATGTCCGATTATTGGATGCCGAGTTATCCCGGCACGGAAGCAGCGGTTCTCCTGGCGATGGCAAAAGTGATTTTGGAAGAAGGAATGTACAATCGACCTTTCCTCGAAAATTGGGTAAACTGGGAAGAATATTTGGAAAAGGCGCATCCTGAGACTGAAGTCATTTTTGAAAATTTCATTGCTAAAACGATTGAAGAATACAAAGACTACACCCCCGAATTTGCCGAAAAGGAAAGCGGCGTAAAAGCCGAAATGATTGTCGAAATTGCCCGATTAATTGGGGAGGCAGGTGAACGATTTTCGACGCACACCTGGC
>CAZJYF010000552.1:0-3068 GCA_964549665.1 uncultured Saprospiraceae bacterium | reverse complement strand
ATCCTCCTGGCCCTGTCCACTGAAAACTGCTATTTCCCGAACCCGTTCCAGGATTGGCAAATAATTCCAAGGTTCCACCTTCACAGGCGGGAGCACTCAGTTGAAAAGAGGGTGCAATGGTGGACTGTTCAAGGACGGGCAAAAAGACTTCCTGCGATTCAATAACGCAACTGTCAACACTCACCCGGACTTTGTAAAACCCGGCGTCTCCGAGGCTTATCGAATTGATTATCAAATGGTTGGAGTCAATTTCCGAAAGGGCGACCCCATCTTTCATCCATACATAAGTTACACTGTCGCCGCTGTATGGATTAACAATAAATTCAATATCTTCCCCCACACAAGCCGTCGAAGGACCTGTAATCACCGCTTCCGCAAATTGATTTGGAACGATGGTCACCAAGTCAGTGGCATAGGTAGCCGAACAGCCCGTGACGTCGGTTACGGTCAACTCGTAAATGCCGTTGTTGAGAGGCGAAACATTCGAAATGACAGGGTCCGAAATGCCGGATGAAAAATTATTTGGGCCGATCCAGGCAAAGGTCAAAGGTTCGTTGCCACTTGCTTTGGCAAATAGTTGAAGGTCGGAAGGGGAACAATTGGGGTTTAAAAAGGTAGCTGCCTCCGGAACGGCCACCGGTGGTGGCAGAACATTTACGGTGATGGAGGCAGCTTCCGAACTACATCCATTAATGGTGGCAGTCAATTCAAAAGAAGTTGTATCCGTAAGATTTGCAATACTTGGGTTAGCTTGGGTTGAGAAAATGACCGAATCGGCGGCATAGCGCCATTCGTAAGTAGCCCCGGCAATCGGGTTGGCAAAGAGTTGAACGGTCCCCCCCTGGCAGACATCGCCGCTATGGGTGGGGATGGCCACCGGAACGGGTAGTATTTCAAGACTTACCGGAGCAGAAAGTACTGAAACACAATTGTTTGTATCGACCAAACGCACTTGCCAGTCGCCGCTCAAATAAGCTTCGCCATCCGGCGGAATCAGAGTGGTATCGCTACTTGTTGTCAAGCCCGGAAGGGCTAAAGTGGTGGGGTCGTCGCCCAAGGGTCCAATCCATTCAAACTGTTGTCCTGTCGAGGAGGTAGTCATCATCAAATCCTCCCCGTCGCAGAGGGGCGTGTTGATAGTCAGGACAGGAACGGGGGGGCTGGGCAGGATATTTTCAACCAAAACATTGGAGGTTGTGGAGCAACCATTGGCGCTTCCAACCGTCAGGAGGTAGTCTCCCTTATTCAAAGGAGACACATTTTGGAGGAGGGGATTCGCAACGTTGGAGCTGAAATTATCCGGCCCAGACCATTCATAAGTCAACGGCGCGAGGCCGTTGGCATTGCCAGAAAGATTCAAATCGGCGCCAAAGCAAATGGCCGTTGAATCTGAAGATAGTGGATTCACCTGCGGTGAATCTAACACGACTAAATTAAATGTGTCGGAAATTGCTGGGCAACCATCTACATTGACAGCAAGCACATAATCCCCTTCGTGCAAACCTTTTTCCACCGGATTGATAACAATTTGATTCGTATTCAATCCAGAAATGCTAGTCGTGGTATCGTTGGGTGTTGTCCATTGATAAAGGACCGTTGTTCCAGTGTAATTTTGAACATTCAAAATGAGTTCGCCTCCTTCACAGGTGGTTCCTGTTTGCGAAATGATGGGCCGCGCAACTGCCGTTCGGATTTCTATGTTCACGAAAGTTGCCGGGCTTGAACAACCGATCGCATCGGTGACAAAAACCGAATAGGTGCCCGTTCCACCAGCGCCGATGTTGAAAATCTGGGGGTCTTCAATTTGGGAACTGAAATTATTCGGCCCCGTCCATTGGAAAGCATAGCCACCACTACCTCCGCTCGCCGTAGCATTGAAAGCTAAATCCTGTGTCCCGTCGGTACAAAAAATAGAATCCATCGGTTCGATAAGGACTTCGGGAGTATCGTTAATAACCAAATCGAAACTATTTGAAGTCGTTTCACAACCATCCACCATCACCTGAACCTGATACGCACCGGTATCCGACAAAGCGGCATTTTCGAGGAGTAGAACATTGCTGTTGCCTCCAACCGGAACGCTATCTTTTGTCCAATTGTAGGTGACGTTCGTTCCCGAAAATGGGGGGATGCTCATCGGAATATCCGCGCCCTCGCAAGCCGTACCGTTGAAATCAATGAGGGGCTGTAATAAGGAAGATGTCACATCGACAATGGCGGAAGCCAAATCGGAGGCACAGCCGTTGCCATCGGTCATCTGAACTGTGTAAACACCTGAAAAGGAAGCATTTACATTCACCAATGCAGGGTCTTCTTCCAGGGAGGTGAAGCCATTGGGACCATTCCATGAAAATGAAAAAGGAGCGGTTCCACTTTGCGGTTCGGCGTTCAGAATGAGGTCCGCAAAGCCATCCGTACAGGGAACCGAATAGAGGGAATCGGTCACCACCACCGGTTTGGGATGAACCGTCTGTGTGAAGCCTGGCGAATTTACGACGCAGCTATCCACCGTGACGGTCACGCGATATTCTCCGGCGTCGGCGGGGGCAGCAGAATTTATCGTTAGAAAATTGGAATTGGTTCCCACAGCAACGCTATCTCTGGTCCATGCGTATGTTACGTTTGTCCCAATGAATGGCGGTACCGAAAGAATTAGGGGCTGCCCTTCGCAAATCACCCCATTTGTGGGGGAAGCAATCAGGGGCGTGGCGGGCCCGTCGTTGAAATTGAGGAAAAGAGAGGCAGTTGTGCTTCCACAATTATTGGCATCGGTCACCATTATCGTGTACGTGCCCGACATCGAGCTATTTGCATTGAGCAAAACGGGGTTTTCCTGATTGGAAGAGAAGCTATTTGGACCCGTCCAAGCGAAAGAATAGGGCGCCGTGCCACCACTTGGATGTGCGCTCAAAGTGACATTATCCGCTCCGCCAACGCAATTGCCCGCAAAGTCGGAAGCGGGGGCTACCGCTGGGGCGGTATTTACCACAACCGCATTTGCCGCCGAGGAGTCGGTGGCGCATCCGTCAACCGTAATCAGGACGCGGTAATCGCCCGCAATGACCGTC
>CAZJYF010000551.1:0-3072 GCA_964549665.1 uncultured Saprospiraceae bacterium | reverse complement strand
CTCTTTGCGTGCCCCGTTTTCAGGCGGCACAATGTCTGTTAAACCGTTATTCCTCCTCTTCAGCTACTTGTACTTTTTCTTTGGGTTTAACCGGGACGATCTTTTCAGATTTCAAATCTTCCTGCCAGGCTTTTAGTTTGTCCCATTCTCCCGCAGCAGCCAATTCAGCTTGTTTGGCCCATGTGCCGGGGTCTTGGTTGTGAAAGCGGTCGCTATCTTTATCCAAGATGGTTTTGATTTCTTCATGCGTCATGCTTGCCAATTTGGCAAAAGTAGTAATACCTGCCGATTTCAATGCCTCTGATACTTTAGGTCCAATGCCTTCAATCCGTTTTAAATTATCGCCCTGGGGCTGTTGGACGGCGGGTTTGGTTTTTTTCGGTTCTCTTTTAATGGTTTTTACCTCTTCCACAGGCTTTGCAATTTTTTTGGCTTTTCCAATTTTGCCATCTCGCTTGTCCTGGTTGTACTTTACGCCAAATTTATCGAGGTGAACCGTCAGAAATCGCATTATCCGTTCGTCCCGCCGCAAGGACAATTCCATTGGAGCAATTACCTCCCCGTTGGGCGCTTCGTACTCAATGCAGTAATAAACACCCGTCGTGCGTCTTTTTATGGGATAGGTCAATTGGCGCAATCCCATCTCATCCACATGTACAATCTTGCAACCTTCTTTTTGAAGGTGATCGACATATGCCTGAGCTGTCGTTTTAATTTCACCGCCCGACAGCACTGGGTCAACGATGAAAGTCACTTCGTAATTTCGCATTAATATCGAAGTTTTTGTTTCAAAATGGTAGGTTCGGAATGGAGGATTTTTTAGGGTAACAAGTCTATTATCCAAAACACCAAAACCACCCTTTCAAAACGGTGATAAATCAGGTTTTTAAAAAGCGGCTGCAAAAGTAAATAAAATTCAATTAAAACGGTGGAAAAAGAACTGAAAAATTTGAAATGAAACTGACTTGTTTTTTTATGTTGTAAATTTTACATCACAATTGCCCCGTCCTTCGGGGCGGGGATAAATGAAATGGTAATTTTGGCTTCAGCCAATAATACAGGAGTTAGGAAAGGGAAGGAAATGAGACTAAAGTCGGGGCCAGCGTTTGCATGTTCACTGCCTTGAAAAGCGGTGCAATGGAGGAATGGTAAAATTGCGAGGCGACCCAAATGAGGGGCGGCTCCCTTGAAGGGCGGAATACCCCCTCTTATTGGCGCTTCGGCACCCGGATATCTTCCACTATCGCACGAACACTTTCCGGCGGAGGCGGCGTCAGCGAAGAAATCACGATGGCTACCGCAAAATTCATCAACATCCCCAGCGTGCCAATGCCTTCGGGCGAAATGCCAAACCAATAGGACTCGGGCTGTCCCCCTCCGTATTTGAAATACCAAATATAGCCGGCCGTAAAAACCAACCCGACCACCATTCCCGAAACCGCCCCCTGCATATTCATGCGCTTGCTGAAGATACCCATAACGATAGCGGGAAAGAAAGAAGCTGCCGCCAAACCAAAGGCAAAGGCTACTACCTGCGCCACAAAACCGGGTGGATTGATGCCGAAATAACCGGCCACGACGACCGCCGCGGCAATGGCGATGCGGGCGGCGGTGAGCTCGCCTTTTTCGGATATTTTCGGGTGCAGCCACTGCTTGAGCAAATCGTGGGAAATGGAAGTCGAAATGACTAGCAACAAGCCCGCCGCTGTGGACAAAGCCGCCGCCAAGCCACCTGCAACGACCAATGCGATAACCCAAGCCGGCAGGTTGGCGATTTCGGGATTTGCCAACACCATGATGTCGCGGTCAACGACCAATTCGTTGCCTTTCCATCCCTTTGCAGCAGCTACTGTCTTGTTAAACTTTGCGTTTTTGTCGTTGTAATATTGAACCTTCCCATCTCCGTTTTTGTCTTCGAATTTCAGCAAACCGGTGTTTTTCCAATTGTTGAACCAAGCGGGCATCGTCGCATATTCCCTGTCATTGACCGTGGTGATGAGGTTCGTTCGGGCGAAAACGGCGATGGCAGGGGCGGCGGTGTAAAGGAGGGCAATGAAAACCAAAGCCCAAGCAGCAGATTTGCGGGCATCCGCCACCTTCGGAACCGTGAAAAACCGGACGATTACGTGCGGCAAACCCGCCGTTCCCAGCATGAGGGCTGCCGTGACAAAAAAGAGGTCAATCTTGCCGTGATGTGAAGTGGTGTACTCCTTGAACCCCAAATCGGTGGAAAGTTGATCGAGCTTTTGCAGCAAATAAGTTCCGTCTTCCAATTTGCCGCCCAAACCGAGTTGCGGGATTGGATTGTGAACCATTAGAACAGAAATAAAAATCGCCGGGACGAGGTACGCAAAAATCAACACGCAATATTGCACCACCTGTGTGTAGGTGATGCCTTTCATCCCACCAAGGACGGCGTAAAAGAACACGATGCCCACGCCAATTATCACCCCCCATTTGAAATCAATTTCGAGAAAACGGGAAAAAACAATGCCCACGCCCTTCATCTGCCCAACGACGTAGGTGAAGGAAATGAACAAGGCACAAATAACCGCGACGAGGCGGGCCGTTTGTGAATAGTACCGTTCGCCGATGAAATCCGGGACGGTGTATTTGCCGAATTTTCGCAGATAGGGCGCCAGCAATAAGGCCAAAAGAACGTAGCCTCCCGTCCAGCCCATCAAATATTGCGCCCCCTGGTAGCCCAGAAAAGAAATCAATCCCGCCATCGAAATAAAGGACGCCGCCGACATCCAATCTGCTGCCGTCGCCATGCCGTTGATGATCGGTGGAATGCCTTTGCCGGCAACGTAAAATTCGGATGTGGAACGCGCCCTCGACCGGATGGCCACGATGATGTACAAGGCAAAGGTTAGTCCGACGATGATAAAAGTCCAGGTTTGAACAGACATGCTAATTGATTGTTGGTTGTTCGTTTAAGCAGATTTTAAGCCCCAATATCAAAGACAAAAGACTCGTTGAAAAAAGAACCCTTTTCACTTATTACCACAAGCTGAAAACAAAGCCCCTAGGAAAGTTCAAGAACCTCCTGCAAAGGGAAAACCAATTCCT
>CAZJYF010000550.1:0-3074 GCA_964549665.1 uncultured Saprospiraceae bacterium | reverse complement strand
AATATATCTGTAGCTCCACCAATTACTCCTCCAATCAACCAACACACCTCTTCGGATACAAGAACAAAATCGAATTACACCTCAATTATCCTGCGATTACAATAACTTTGGTTACATAATCAAAAGCGACATCTTTTTGGGCGACAATCGTAATGGTCACCTTGCTGCGGTCTTCGACATCCCGCAATTCTTTTCGCAAAGCCCGTTCTAAGGAACGAATTCGGATGGGGGTGTTATTCAGAGAATATTTTCCTTGCTTATCTACCGAGACGACGATAGAAGTGGCAGCCACCGTTTTGGAATCCGATTCCGGCAAATCGAAGGGTTTTATTTGGACAAAATTTGCCGTCAGCATGAAAAAGATGAGCAACAGAAAGATAATGTCTGTCAGGGAAGACATGCTAAATTCAGCGCTAACTTTGTTTCTTCTTTTCAATCCCATCAAAAAGGATTTTTTGTTGCTATTAGTCCTTCCGGCACATCAAGTGCTGAAGGGAAAGATTAGTTCAGGATGCAGGTTCTTGCAAAAGGTCCATAAATTCGACGGTCGATCGTTCCATTTTGAAAACCACTTTATCCACGTTTGCCACGAGGATATTGTATCCGATGAAAGCCAGAATGCCCACAAAAAGGCCGCAGGCGGTGGTAATCAATGCTTGATAAATTCCCCCGGCTAAGACATCCGGTGTGACATTTTGTTCGGTTGCCATTCTGTAAAATGCGATAATCATCCCGGTGACCGTTCCGAAAAAGCCAATCATCGGGGCAGCGCCGGCAATACTAGCGAGCGTGGGGAGGTTCTTTTCCAACTTAAAAATTTCCAGGTTCCCCACATTTTCAACGGCAGCATCGATATCCTGAAGCGGTTTGCCAATCCGCATCAGCCCTTTCTCCACCATCCTGGCGACCGGGGAATCCGTATTTTGGCATAGGGCACGTGCCGCCTGAATATTTCCCGCGCCGACATTTGCCCTGATATTGTTCATAAATCCCTGGTCAATGCGGGCTGCCCGTTTGATGGTCAAATAGCGTTCGATGAATATGTACATGCCGATGATGGATAGAACCACCAAAATGATGACGATAACGATTCCTATTGGTCCTCCCTGTACGATTAAATCAATAAAACTTTGAGAACCTACATTGCGTTCAATGTCAGTCTCTTGGAGAAATAAAGTGCTTTGAAACATAAGGTTTTGGTTTAGTTTTGAGAATCAGCCTTGGGAATTCAAGCGTAAAAAGTTGAAAATACTGAATTTTAATTCCTAAATGCCCAAACGCCTGAAAGGTCAAACTTTGAATCCGAAAAGGTGTCAACGATTAAAGGATTTCGCAAATTATTAATTGGGTGCCAAAAAAGAAAAGTTTTTTCAAAATACTTCTCCCCTACTTACAGGATAATAATTTTCTTAAAGTGTGCAGTACCCCTTTGAAATAAGACCGAACTTTGTATTTTTGCACATCGCTGCGAAAATTCGCTATTTTTATTTTGGGTTACTGATTCAATTTGTTTTTCCAATGACAATACCTCCACGATTCAATGACAAACCTTTTAATAAAAATCACCAACCACAAATATGAGAAAAATTAAAAAAGTCGCCGTGTTGGGTTCAGGGGTGATGGGGTCAGGCATCGCCTGTCACTTTGCCAATATCGGCTTGCCCGTTTTAATGCTCGACATCGTTCCCCGGGATTTGCCGGAAGATAAAAAATCGAACAAAGCAGCTCGCAACAGCATCGCCGACAAGTCTTTGAAAACCGCACTCAAGGGCAGACCTGCCCCGCTTTACCGCACCAAATTTTCTTCCAGAATCACCACCGGAAATTTTGAGGATGATTTTGAAAAAATCAGTGATTGTGATTGGATCATTGAAGTGGTTGTGGAACGATTGGACATCAAAGGGCAGGTTTTTGAAAAGGTGGATAAATTTCGCAAACCGGGTTCGCTCGTCACTTCCAATACTTCGGGAATTCCCATCCACTTGATGTTGGAAGGAAGAACCGATGATTTTAAAAAGCACTTTTGCGGAACCCACTTCTTCAACCCTCCCCGCTACATGCGTCTTTTGGAAATTATTCCCACTGTGGAGACTGCACAGGAAGTGATTGATTTCTTTATGCACTATGGCGATGTCTTCCTCGGCAAGCAAACGGTTCTTTGCAAGGACACGCCCGCATTCATTGCCAACCGGGTGGGGGTCTATTCGATGGCAAAAATTTATCAATTGACCACCGACTTGGGATTATCCATTCAGGATGTGGACAGACTAACCGGTCCTGCCATCGGGCGACCTAAAACGGGCACCTTCCGCCTAGGTGATTTGGTGGGACATGATACGTCGGCGAAAGTCATCAAAGGCATCAAAGACAACTGCCCAAAGGATGAACAAGCAGGTATTTTTTATATCCCTAAATACTTTGAATTTTTGCTGGAAAACAACTTTCTGGGCAATAAAACGGGGCAGGGATTTTACAAACGCACCAATGAAAAAGATGAAAAAGGAAGAAGAATTATTTTGGGCTTGAATCTGGAATCACTCGAATATGAGCCACCACGCAAATCGAATTTACCCAGCCTAACCGCAGCCAAGCAAATCGATGCCTTAGACAAGCGCATCCGCGCCTTTTTTAAAGCAGAGGACAAGGGCGGTGAATTAGTTCGCCGTTCCTTGTTGGGGCTGTTCGCGTATGCTTCCAATCGAATCCCCGAAATTTCGGATAATCTTTACAGCCTCGATGATGCGATGCGGGCAGGCTATGCCTGGCGCTTGGGTCCGTTTGAATATTGGGATGTCGTTGGCGTAGAAAAGGGGATCGAACTGGCCGAAGCAGGGGGTGAGAAAATCGCCGCCTGGGTGAAAGAAATGGTGGCAGCGGGCAATTCTTCTTTTTACAAAATTGAAGACGGTAAAAGATTCTACTACGACCTTCAAAGCAAGTCGTATAAAACGGTTCCGGGCACGGAAGAATTTATCATTTTGGACAACTACCGCTCCAAAACGCCCGTGCATACCACGAGTGAAGTCATCGTCCACGACATCGGCGACAGTGTGCTTTGTCTTGAATTTACGAGC
>CAZJYF010000549.1:0-3077 GCA_964549665.1 uncultured Saprospiraceae bacterium | reverse complement strand
GAAAATCGCCGAAAATGGAGATTAGGTCTTTCTGCATTTTTTAGTGGAGGTTATTCTGAAAAAATTTGTTCGGAACCAAAGGTATCGGATACCTGGCAGGTATCCGATACTTTCCATTCTTACAGCATTTGCAAATATAGGAAAAGTTGGAGGTTGCTTCTGGATGATTCGATTAATTGTTCCAGATTGCTTCCCTAAACTTCGAGGTTTTACTTTCAAGCATACCTGCGTCCCGCCCCTTGGAAAATTCTACAAAAATCTGCGAGTGTGGCTTATGAATAGTAAAACAGAAAAATTGAATTGACTGAAAAAAGGTGAGGTGACATTTCGAAAAATGATCTTGTTTAACTTAAAAAAGACTCCCGACAAACTTCCCGAAAATAGCCTTAATGAAAAATTAATTGACTTACTATCCCCTATTTTATTGCTTTTTGGCTACCCTGTGCAATGGAAAAAAATTATTGTAAACAGGTGTAGTTCAACATTATACACCTATTTTTATTTTGAATTTATTAGTTTTTTCACCACACGCGAGACGTATTTTGTCCTTTAAAAAAATACTTTTATGCAGTAAATTACCGGAGTTATGAAAATAAACGTATCCATTAGAAAACCGAACTCGACAACACCTTAAAAAACCCTCAAAACAAACTGATGAATGATTTAATTTTAATGGGCATCCTTTCCCTCGGTATCATTTTCCTTAATTGGCGCACCATCTTTGGCGACAATTCCGAAGAGGAAAAGTAGTTTCAGGTTTAATTCAGTTGCAAAAAAAATTTCTGGTTTAACGCCGCAGGAACGTTTTCAATAGGTGGGGACCGAATTGTCAATTTCTTTGGACCACGCCAAAATTCCTCCTTTCAAATTGTACAAATTGTTGAAGTCGAACAGATTCTCCAACTCTCGAATGGCGTTGGCACTGCGCACTCCGCTGCGGCAATGCACGATTACTTTTTTGTCTTTGGCAATCCGGTTTGCCGATTCGGCAATGGCGGCTTGTGGAATCAATTCCCCGCCCAAATTGGCGATGTCGTATTCATAGGGTTCGCGCACGTCAATCAATTGGAAATCAGCCCCCGATTCGATTAGTTCTTTCAAATCCTGCACGCTAACTTCCTTCACGGTCTGTACATTTCGCAAATCGATACCACAAAATTGCTCGTAATTTATCAATTCGGTTATTTTGGTATTGCCGTTTTTGCGCACTTTCAAAATACGGGTAGTGAAACTCGCCGCATCGAATAGGAACAACCGGCCGTTCAGCGGGTCTCCAATTCCGGTTATCACCTTAATGACTTCACTGGCCTGCATGCAGCCTATGATGCCCGGCAAAACGCCCAAAACACCTCCTTCGGCACAATTCGGCACCAAACCCGGAGGCGGTGGTTCTGGAAACATATCGCGGTAATTAGGGCCCCGCGTGCCATCTTCCTGCAAATAATTGAACACGGAAACCTGCCCCTCGAAACGGAAGATAGAAGCATAAACATTCACTTTTCCAGCCAAAACGCAGGCATCATTTACGAGGTAGCGGGTAGGGAAATTGTCCGTGCCATCAGCCACCAAGTCGTATTGGTTGATAAGGTCGAGGGCATTATCTTTAGTCAGTCGCATATTGTGCACCCGCACCTCGATGAATGGGTTTAAAGCCTCGAGGCGTTCTTTCGCTGTCTCGGCTTTGAATTTGCCTACATCGTCCACCGTGAAAAGTACTTGGCGTTGCAGATTGCTATCATCGACGATGTCGAAATCCACCACCCCGATTTGCCCCACTCCGGCGGCGGCGAGATACAGCAAAACCGGGCTGCCCAAGCCGCCGGAACCGATGACCAAAACTTTGGCGGCTTTTAATTTTTTTTGCCCCTCCATGTTAAATTCCGGAATGGTGATGTGCCGCGCATAACGGGCAATTTCTTCAGAGCTTAATTTTATTTCCTGGCTCATTTTTTTAGCGTTTTACGGTTTTTGAAATGCGATTTCAATTCGATAATATTTCAAAAATGAAACCTGTTAAATCCCGCCGGCGATAGCCGGAACAATACTGATGACGGCATTTTCATCGACGGCAGTGGCTCCTTTTTCCAAAGAGTTGATGTCATCCTCTCCAAGATAAATCCGGATAAAGGAGCGGATGTTGTTGTTCTCATCGAGTAAATGCCTGCCCAAACCCCGGTGGGTGGTTGTCAATTCATCGATTGCCTCGGCGACGGTTCCGCCGTTGGTCTCAAAAGTGGCTGTATTGCCGGTAAATTTCCGCAAAGGTGTCGGGATAATAATTTTTGCCATGATTTTTTTTGTTTTATAAAATACGATTTAAAAATAATTATTCAGGATTCAATCGCTTTTGGAAGTTCGACTCTTTCTTCCCCAAAAACCCGTTCATCATCCTTTAGCTTCCACGATTTTAGGTCGTCAATTTCACCGTTCACAACGGAGACGATGACGTAAGAAAAATAAGGCAGCGCCACTGCCCGGTCGCGTTCGGAAGCAATCGCAGGATGGTTGGGATGCGAATGATAAACGCCCAACAATTGGGTATCGTTTTGGAGGGCAAATTGCTCGGCTTTCATATAGTCGAAAGGAGAAATTTCAAACCGCTTCCGTTGGTCGCCCTCTTTGCTGTTGTCCACAGGCACCGCCAATTCGATAAACCGCCCTTTTTTTTCATCGCCGTACAAAAACCCGCAACATTCATTTGGAAAGGCTTCTTTCCCATGTCGGTAAATAATTTCTACGGCTTTTTCGGATAAAGTTACTTTTGAAGCAAGCATTTTTTAGTTGATTTACGAGGCGTTTTGGTCATTAACTAAAAATTTCTTTCATAATTTCCGAATACTTTTCCGCATTGTCGGCGAAGGTGGTGACGATAACACCTTCCTCCATTTCCTCCGCTAATTTAATGGCGCCGAGGAGGTTGGCAGCGGAAGAAGGGCTAACCAAAAGTCCTTCTTTTTGCGCAATGCGCTTCACCATTTCATAGGATTCAAGGGTGTCTATTTCCAAAAACCGGTCGGCTAAATTTTGGTCATATATCTTGGGGACAATAGCCGTTTCGAGGTGTTTCCAACCTTCCA
>CAZJYF010000548.1:0-3078 GCA_964549665.1 uncultured Saprospiraceae bacterium | reverse complement strand
ATATAGATGTAATTAATTGAATATCAGACTGTTAATTTTAGATGTCCCCTTAAGAGAAAGAGGATTTTCTTGTTTCAGCACTTCCAGCGCTTTCTTTACGGTTTTGTCCTCTAAATTCCAAACGGAATAATACCCTTTGTTGCCAAAAAGGTTTTTGGCCAGGTCGGCTTTAATGAGTCGTTTGAATTCGGGTTTTATCCGCCGCCACTGCCGTGAATTGTTCTTCACCCCTCTTTGTTTGGCGAAAGCCAGGAAATCATTGAGCACGTCTTCATTTACAAAATTATCCGCTTGGAATTCCTCTAAAGTCAACTGCTCAAAATCTGCTTTATGCCCGGAAAGGTAATGAAACACAAAAGTACGGATAAAGGGTCGCAAATGGAGGTAATAATCGTTCAGGATGTTGGGGTCCAGCGGAATAAAAAAATCCGGCGTAATACCTCCGCCGCCATAGACCACCCGCCCACCGGCTGTTAGATAAACGGTTGTATCGGCGATGGGGATGCTGTCTTTGCTATACATCTCTCCATGTTGGATACGATTGGCCACATCTTCGTCATAGTCCTTGAGGTTTTTGTACGATTTTTGGATCAGGCGTCCGGAGGGGGTGTAGTAGCGGGCGACGGTGAGTCGAATGGCGGAGCCGTCCCTCAGGCGATATTGTTCTTGAACAAGCCCTTTCCCAAACGACCGGCGTCCGACGATGACACCTCTGTCCCAATCCTGAATGGCACCGGCTAAAATTTCACTAGCAGAGGCAGAACCTTCGTCTATCAGGACGGCGATATCGTCGATGTCGAAAAAACTTCTTCCGGTGGATTCGTAATCACTGCGACTGGCGGTACGACCCTCAGTATAGACCAACAATTTATTTTTCTCTTTAAAAAGCTGACTCAGAATGTCGGTGGCTTCCTGTAAGTATCCGCCGGGGTTTTGGCGCAGGTCAATGACCAAATCCTTCATTCCTTTTTTCTCGACCAAAGTTTCCAAACCTTCCATGAATTCCTTGTAAGTGTTTGCGCTGAAGCGATTGATTTTAATGTAGCCTGTCTCTTCGTCCAACATATAGGCCACATCCACACTATTCACCGGAATCTTATCTCTAGTGATGGTGAATGACCGAATTTCCTTTTCGTTCCCTCTCAATATTCCAATGCTTACCTCGGTGCCTTTAGCTCCTCGGAGTTCAGCCATTATGTCGGCGGTGGTGATATGGACGCCGGCTACAAGGGAATCCCCAATTTCCACAATTCTGTCTCCTTCCAGGATGCCTATTTTTTCGGAAGGACCTCCAGCCAATGGGGAAACGACTACGATGGTATCGTCCATAATGAGAAACTCGATACCGATGCCTTCAAAATTTCCTTGGAGCTGTTCGTTTACTTCCTTTAAATGGTCTGCGGAAATGTAATTGGAATGAGGGTCGAGTTGTTTTAGGATATTATCTATGGCTTCTTTGACCAATTCATCCTGGTTGATATCATCAACGTATTTTGCCTCTATATATCGAATAAATTCTTCAATCTTGCCTTGTCCTAAAGCGGAAGGCGGGATTTGTTGCTTTTGGGTGACTACGGCTACCTCCGCGGGATTGGTCTGCATTTTT
Organism: uncultured Saprospiraceae bacterium; assembly: GCA_964549665.1. GTDB lineage: Bacteria > Bacteroidota > Bacteroidia > Chitinophagales > Saprospiraceae > CAZJYF01. The sequence goes on along the minus strand of CAZJYF010000548.1, from coordinate 1,472 downwards.
ATCCCAACCAACATCCCCAACACCAAAACGAGGGAAAGCAAAAGGGGTAGCCAAATCTTCAATTTCCGGGGAACGAACTGCTTTTCTTTATCCATGCCGTATTTAATTTTTCAATAGCTTTTCACCAATTCAATTCCAAACTACAAATCTCTTCAGACGAGGCTATTGAGGTATGAAAATTCTATTATTTCGCAAATTCAACTAGCAAAATTACGCAAATTATCAAAAATCCTTTTTCCTTTTTTTTTACTGAAAGGCTTTTGACCAATTTTTAAGCAATTAAACAATTAAATGAAAAAGGAGATTAATTGCTCCCTGTTTTTTGCCATACCCTGGTCTTTTCTATTGACCTTGCAAAAATTAAATAGCGGAATTATTGTGCCAGTTTCCCCTGCAAAGACTATTGCCTTCGTCAGTAAAAATGACCTGCACGGATAGCTCAACATCCTTTCAAGTTAAGAGCCAACTCAGCGAAATAATATGCCAAAGAAATTCATTACCCGTTCAAAAAATTTCTTGCACTGAAAAAAGGGAGTAGTCCTCGAAAGCCAAGTTTTTTAGCAAAACAATGGTTTGGCGGTCTGCTCATCATAAACCCGCTATCGAGGCAAATACCATTAGCATCAAACCAAAAAAACTGATGAAGAAGGGGACAGTTGGAATCAGCCCACCGTTTGCGTTTGTCCTTCCTTAGTTCGGGCAGCCGCCAGGGCTAATGTTTTTCGCCACCCCAACAATCCAACTACGCACAGCCCCATATAAACGAGATACAAGCCGGCAGTAGGGTGCAAACCTTTTAAGGTGTAGATGCAAATGGCCACTACGTCAACAATTATCCAGATGACCCAGTTTTCAAAAATTTTCCGGGCCAAAAAAAACTGCGCTACCAGGCTGGCGACCGTGGTAAAAGCATCGCCGTAGGCGTAGTCAGCATCGGTATTGTTGTCCATAACGTAGCCCCAGGCAGCAGTTCCCAACAGGATGAATGCCACACAGGCAAGTATTTCTTTTTCGGTCAGTCGAGTGATTTCTACCGACTCATCCTGCGGGTTTCTGTGCGCCCAATTCCACCAGCCATAGAGGTTGAGTACGACGTACACAAAGTGAAGAATCATGTCCGAATAGAGATGCGATAGTGCGAAAATATAGATGTACAAGCTCACCGTCAAAAGCCCGAAGGGCCAAGCGATAATTTTTTCGCGAGTCAAAAGGGTGACGTGGATGATGCCGGAAACGACAGCGATTAGTTCGATTATTTGTAGTGCGGTCAAGCTATAAATTTTAGAAGGTCAATATAATTTAAGAATCAAAACGGTTGGGCGCCAAAAGTAGAATTTTTGTGCAAAATTTTGAACAACTTTCAGAAAACAATCAAATAATGGGTTCTACTACCATTTTGTGGAAATGTCTAAATGCTATAATGACTTAATGCTTCAATAGAAATGTGTGAAAATAAAATTTTCAGACGAATC
>CAZJYF010000547.1:0-3092 GCA_964549665.1 uncultured Saprospiraceae bacterium | reverse complement strand
ATTGTGCGGATTTTCAATACTTACGGCCCGAGGATGAGGGTGGATGATGGCAGGGCTTTGCCTGCTTTTTTCTCCCAAGCTATCCGTGGCAAGGGGCTTACCGTTTTCGGCAACGGTTCCCAAACACGCAGCTTTTGCTATGTCGATGATTTGATTGAAGGCATCTACCGCCTGCTGTTGAGCGATTATCATCTTCCGGTTAACATTGGAAACCCCGACGAAATTTCCATCCTGGAGTTTGGCAAAGAAGTGATGGAGTTGGTCAATAATCCCGAAGCACATTTTGTTTACCGGCCGCTGCCGAAGGATGACCCCAAAGTCAGGAAACCCGACACGGCCAAAGCCAAAAGAATTTTGGGTTGGGAAGCCAAATTTTCGAGAAAAGAAGGTCTGAAAAGGACATTCGAGTATTTCAAAAAGGTGGTGAAGGTGGAACCTAAACGGAAGCAGGTGGAAAGGTAAATTCCAAATGACGATGGATATTTCATAATTCTGCGGGGTAATAAGCAATTGTCTGGAAAATTAATTCAGGAATCGGACAACTACAAATGGGGGTCAAAAATCAACTTCGACAAGTTGTTACACGAAGCTACACAAAGGAATCACAAAGACTCACCAAAGATTTTCTTTGTGTGACTTTGTGAATTCTCCGTGGTTCTTTGTGGAATAATTGATACACGAAATTTTAGATTGCCATGCCTAGAAATAAAAAAATACTCATTACCGGAGGGGCAGGTTTCATTGGTTCGCATGTGGTTCGTTTGTTTGCGGAGAAATACCCGGATTATCACATTTGCAATTTGGATGCCCTGACCTATGCGGGCAATTTGGAAAATCTGGTAGATGTCGAGAAAAGAGCTAATTACACCTTTGTAAGGGGCGATATTGTCGATGCAAATTTCATTGACGAACTCTTTGCTATTCATCGTTTTGACGGAGTGATTCACTTGGCGGCCGAATCGCATGTAGATCGTTCCATCACCAACCCGATGTCCTTTATTGAAACCAACATTATAGGGACGGTTAATTTACTGAATGCTGCGAAACGCATTTGGGGGGATTTTGACGGCAAGCGGTTCTACCACGTTTCCACCGATGAGGTTTATGGTTCGCTTGGCGCTACCGGCTACTTTACCGAAGAGACGGCCTACGACCCGCGCTCTCCCTACTCCGCTTCGAAGGCATCCTCCGATCATTTGGTTCGGGCCTATTTTCACACCTTCGGCTTGCCCGTCGTCTTGTCCAATTGCTCCAACAATTACGGGCCCAATCAATTTCCCGAAAAGTTGATTCCGTTGGTGATTCACAACATAAAAAACAATAAACCCCTACCGATATACGGCGATGGAAAATATACGCGCGATTGGCTTTGGGTGGTTGACCATGCCGAAGCAATCGACCTTATCTACCACAAAGGAGTCTTGGGACAGACCTACAATATCGGAGGCAATAATGAGTGGAAAAACATCGATTTGGTGGAGTCCCTTTGCGATGTTATGGACCAATTGTTGGGCCGGGAGCCGGGTTCTTCGCGGCAGTTGATTACGTTTGTCAAAGACCGCCCGGGGCACGACCGCCGCTATGCGATAGACGCGTCCAAATTGAAAAGAGAATTGAAATGGGAGCCAAAAGTCCAAGCAGACGAAGGGCTTCGAATGACAGCCAAGTGGTATTTGGAAAATGAGCAGTGGCTTGATAATGTGACTTCGGGCGCCTATCAAAAATATTACGACAAACAATACGGGTAGCGCAATCGGCAATCAGGCCGTGCATGAAACCGTAGCTCCGAGCTTTGTCTCGGAGAAGAGCCGTGTACGCCACATATCTTCTCCGAGACAAAGCTCGGAGCTACGGTTAGGCTCAAATTTCAAATCATTTGCTAATTTTGGCTTGCCTTTTTCATTGGATTCACAAAATTCTCAAAATGACCAATGACCAATGACCAATTTCATTATGACAAAGAAAGACCAATTCATTACAGACATTAACGACGGCTATACTTTCAAAGGCGACTCCATCATTTTGGGTGGGGCAATGTTCGAAAAGGAGTGCATTCCGGAAAACTACGTGAAAGTACCCCTCGAGACTCTGAACCGGCACGGCTTGATTGCGGGGGCGACGGGTTCGGGAAAAACAAAGACCTTGCAAATCATCGCCGAGCAGCTTTCCGCAAAAAGTGTCCCCGTTTTACTGATGGATGTAAAGGGTGATTTGAGCGGCATCGCCGTGCCAAGTGCCGGTCATCCGAAGATCGACGAGCGGCACGCTCAGATTGGCTTTCCCTTTGTAGCGGGAAGCAGTCCGGTTGAATTTCTGTCGCTTTCCGACGAAAAAGGGGCGCGGTTGCGGGCAACGGTGAGTGAGTTTGGTCCGGTTCTTTTTTCAAAAATACTTGGTCTGAACGACACCCAGGGCGGAATCGTTGCGGTGGTATTCAAATATTGCGACGACAACCAACTTCCGTTGTTGGATTTGATGGATTTTAAGAAAACGCTTCAATACCTCATCGGGGTCGGGAAGCGAGAAATCGAGGAAATCTATGGCCGCATCTCCACCGCCTCGGTGGGTTCCATCATGCGAAAAATCGTAGAATTGGAGCAGCAGGGCGCCGACCAATTTTTTGGCGAACGCTCCTTCGATGTGGACGACCTTTGCCGCTTGGATGAAAACGGAAAGGGCATGGTTTCCATTATTCGCTTGACCGATATTCAGGACCGCCCCAAATTGTTTTCCACCTTCATGCTCCAAATGCTCGCGGAAATTTACGCCACCTTCCCCGAAGAAGGCGATTTGGAACAACCCAAATTGGTCATTTTTATCGATGAAGCCCACCTCGTCTTTGATGAGGCTTCCGATGCTTTGCTCGACCAAATCGAAGCCATCGTGAAACTGATTCGCTCCAAGGGCGTCGGTTTGTTTTTCGTCACGCAGAATCCGGCTGATATTCCCAATTCGGTATTGAGTCAGTTGGGGATGAAGGTGCAACACGCCTTGCGCGCCTTTACGGCGAAGGATCGAAAAGCCATCAAACTCGCTTCTGAGAATTATCCCATCACGGAACATTATGACGTGCCTTCGCTCTTGACGGAATT
>CAZJYF010000546.1:0-3109 GCA_964549665.1 uncultured Saprospiraceae bacterium | reverse complement strand
GCCGTGGCTGACGGTAGTGAAAAGGAGGGTGGACTTTATCCGGTAACCGATATTGAGCCGTGGCGAAACGATGGGGTCAAAGTGGCGCTTCCCGGAGAAATCAGTTTTATCCTTTACGAACAGGTCGGTCAAATCGTAACGGGTGGAATTTACATTGAGCCCGGTTTCCAGAAAAAGATGGGAAGTCAAATCCATTTTAGCCTCTGCAAAAAGGTTGAAATAACGGCGCGTTTCTTCATTGTCGCTGAGGAGGGTGTCGAGAACGCCGTCGTTGGTTTCAAAAGTGGACCAGTCAAAATTTTCGTTGAAAAACTCACCTCCGATGGATATTTTTCTTTGCAGACCTTTTTTAAAAATAGCAAATTCAAATCGCGTCCTCGCGCCAACCGCCGTGCTGTTTTCTTTCAAAATATTGAACGGGCGCGATTCAAAAGAATTCCGAAAGGTGGTAAACAGGCTCGTGTAATTGCTGAATTTTTCATTGAAATGAAAGGAATGAGAGATGCCTGCCAGCAGTTTTTCGGTGTCTTCAAAGCCTTTCACCTTCGCCCACCCAAAAGCGGCTTTTCTTGGGTTGTTGTCAAAATCTTTCCTGCTTAAAGAACTGGGAATGAACGCCTTGAGGTCAATATAATTGACCAGGAAGGTAAAAGAACTATTATCGTTCGCCTGAATTTGCCCGAGGAAAGTGAACGATTCCCGGTCGTATTCATTGTTTGCGCGGTAGCCGTCGCTATGGGTGTCGTTGTAGTTGAGGTCCAGATTTACCCGGTTATCGCTGCTGCGGTAGGTGAAATTATCCACGTTTCGAATCAAACCATAAGAACCCACCGAAAGCGAAGAAGAAAAAGCGGTTGGCTCGTAGCCGATTTTGTTCTTCGTTTTGAGGTGAATCATTCCGCCAAGCCCCGCCCCGTAAATGCTCGCCGTTGGTCCTTTCCAAATGGTCACCTCATCAATGATACTCAGGTCAATATCTTCGATCGTCGTCTCCCCGATGCCGGAGGTCAGCGGGATGTCATCGAGATAAGCCCTGATTTTGGTGGTCGCAAAAGGTGAGCGACTGCCGATGCCGCGGATGGTGATGCGGTTGGTATTCAGGGCGCCGGAGTGCATGTAGAGACCGGGCGCTCGGTTTAGAGCTGGGGCGATGGATACTTGGTTGTCCCGTTGAAGGTTTTCGAGCGGGATGTGAAAAACGGGGCTGGGCGTGCGGAAGTCAATCGGCGATTCAACAACGACGGGTTCGGCCCCCATCATCCGCGTTGGTTTTAATTGGATTTCCAGAAAATCGGCAGAGCCATTCAGGGGAATTTTTTCGGTGGAATATCCGATGAAGGATATTTCCAATTCGGCCGCTTGCGTTTTTAGTTCAAAAAGACCTTCGGCATCTGAGGAGGTTCCGAGGCTTGTCCCGACCCCAATAATCGTTGCTCCGAAAAGGGGTTCCTGTGTTTCGGCATCTATCACTTTGCCCGATACAAAGGTTTGCCCAAAACAGCTCAAAGCCAGGAACATTGCGATAAGGAGGGTAGCGACTAGCTTCATAGGCAAAATAGATTTTGGGCGAACAGCCCGTTGAGAATTATTACGCTCATATGTACTTAAAGAGGAAGATTTGCAGTTAGAAGGCATTGTGAAAATCTATCGGTTACCCATAAGGCAGAACACAACGTATCGGATACCTTGAAGGTATCCGATACGTAAAATCCTATAAATTAACGTTTTATAAATTTCGAAAAACACATTTAATTCATTTCTAAAACTTTCCGAAAAATCGGAACAAGTTATGGAAAATCGTAAAACCTTGAAGGTATCCGATACGTGAGTTACTGCCCTCGTTCCCAAAAGAACTTTATTTTTAAAAATCAATAGCCACTTTTTTCATTTTAATTAAATTCGGATACCCACCTAAACCGTTTTTATTCTTTTGATGAAATTTCAAAAAATTATTCAATCCTGCCTTATCATTTTCATCTGAGAATAAATGAAGAACAATATCACGGGCGATTTTTACCTCTTTATTTTCCACATAATCATGATAAGAAGAATGTAGCCAATCTTCATATTCTTTCCCTAAATTATGATGAATACTATTATGGTGGAGATATAAAAGCATAAATCTAAAATGTTCTTCACCTTGAATTGCTACCCGCTTAAATTTGCTCTGTAATAAGGTTCCTCTTCTGTCATGTTGCTTATTAAAAGCATTCACATAGCTGGTGAAAAATCGTTTGAATTGGCTTTCTAAAAAAGTATTATATGGGATTTCCTTAGCCAAAAATTGATTAGATTTTGAAGTGTTTTCCGTTTCAATAAATGTTCTAATTTCAGGGGAAGGGGTTTTACATTTGACCAAAAAATGAAAGTGGTTGGGTATCAAACAATAGGCATAAGTTGTCAAATACTTTCCCAAATATTTCCACCATTTTTTGAGAAAAAACCGGTAGTTTTCTTCATTTAGAAAAAGCAAAGAATCGCTAATACATCTATTATAAATGTGATAACAAATTTCAGGTTCGAGTTTTTCCCAATAGTTAATTCTCATTGTGCTCATTTTAGAACACAGGTATTGGATACTATGAAAGTCTGTTGATTACCCACAACTTGATCCGGTGCATCGAAAAGTCAAATACAACGTATCGGATACCTTGAAGGTATCCGATACGTATGCTCTTAGCAAATTGATGGCTCGAAAGGTCTTTTCAGACAGTCATTGATTCCGTTTGATAAAGCGGAAAGTTCTCCATGAAGGCATTTATTTCGCGCTTCGTTTCGGAAATCAAGGCTTCATTTTCCACCTCCTGAATGATGGCATCCATCCAATCCACCACCTTCCGGCAATCGGTTTCTTTCATGCCGCGGGTTGTAATTGCCGCGGTGCCAACCCGGATGCCTGAAGTGACGAACGGGGATTGCGTATCGAAGGGAACCATGTTTTTATTGACGGTGATGTCTGCTTTCACGAGGGCTTCTTCGGCAAATTTCCCCGTCACTTCTTTCGAGCGTAAATCAATGAGCATCAAGTGATTATCCGTTCCGCCACTGATGACTTTGTAGCCTTTATCCATAAAGGACTGCGCCATCGCCTGCGCATTTTTTATGACTT
>CAZJYF010000545.1:0-3112 GCA_964549665.1 uncultured Saprospiraceae bacterium | reverse complement strand
AGGCGACAAAAGATACAAGCCCAAGGGGACCGCCATGATTGCAGCAGGTTGTTTTAATAAAAAGCCGCAGCAGAGCAAAGCTCCAGCAAGTACCAACTCCGGAATTCGCCTTCTTTTTGAATTTTTTAGCACAAAATAAATCCCCCAAATCACGGGCAGGTTCATCAGCATTTCGCCATTCAAAGCCAAATTTCGCCAATATGCCCAACTGACAAAGATGCTATAAAGGAGTGCGGCAATAAATCCGGCAGTTTTGTCAAATAATAATTTGGCAATAAAATAAAGACCCAGCATGCTCATCAAAATCCATAACAGACCGACAAAATGCAACCAATACCAATTGTAATCTCCCCCAATCCTAAGAATGGTTTCAAAAGTCCAGAAAAGCAAGGGTGGTTTGCGCTCTATAGCGTCTAAATAGGGCAATCCGCCATGTATCATTTCAATAGCGACAACCGAATAAATTCTTTCGTCATCAATTGCTTTGGGAAAAATTAGGGCAGGAATCCGGGTAAAAATGGTCAAAATTATTATCAGCCAAAAAGTACTAATTCTGAGATTTGTTTTAGGCATTTTCATAATTCCCCTTCGTAAACCAATAGAATAAAACTGGCAAAATATGGAACGGTGATAAAATAAGCAACCCAATAAGGTCACTCTATTTAATCACCGTTCCTGAAAAATAAAGCCTTTGCCCTTCCTATGGGTAGGACAAAATATTCCTTCTTCTGTAAATGCAGGGCAATAGTAAGGCAATTTCAGAAAAAAAAGAGGTTAAATAAGTTTTTATTTTCAAAAAACAACGATGAAAAAGGATTCGAGAATTAGGCTCTTGGAAAGGGTCATTTATGGTGTGCAGAAAGATTCAATCCATTGGAAAGTCAAATTCCGATAATTTAATTTTGTCCACATAATTGACGGGGAAAAGAGCGCAAGGATTTTTAAGGGCTTCCGCAGGCTACCTTTTCAACCCAGAATCATCTCCTGCCCGAAAAGTAAAATCGGCAGGAAGTGTGCAGCTGCCCATTCCAAAAACTAAAAGAAAGAAGTGCCGAATTACCAGCTCGAATGGAAGTATTAACAAAGTTTGGGAGGGCTTTGACCAGCAGTCGCTTTTTGTTTTTCAACAAAATAAAAAATAATGCACACCGGGCTTCAATTCAAGCTGCTGGAGGTATTGCAAAATTTCTTTTTGGTCTTTTGGACCAGCCACCGCAACGATAAGCTGTGGACGCTGAAACTGCGGAAGTGATTCATAATTTTGAATTTTTGTTCCGTACAATTCAATGCCCCATTTTGCAGGATTGTTGCAAAGCCAGTAAAAGGGAAGCCCCTGCTTGTGCAGCATTTTTGCCAACCGCTTCCCTTTGCGGCCGGCACCCCAAAGGACGAGGGGGCGCCTTTTATCATAATCCAGGGCTAGAAAATAAGGCAGTTTGAGGTCAAAATATTGATTGTCAGAGTAGCAATCATCGGTACGGGAAGTGCGCGCAGGATGGTCTCGCCAACGGTGGAGGGTTTCATCAATACCTAGCACATGGAGGCGGTTTTTATAAAACCGAAAACAAAGGTCGTAATCTTCCGGATAGCAATCCGGTTCAAAAGCGCCGCATCGAAGGAGGTCGTCACGCCAAACCATCCAACAGGGCGAAGGAATGACGCATTCTTTGTAAATTTCTTCAAAGTTTCGGGCCGCTTTTGTCAACTCATTGATCCAGTTTCCGTAGCGCCGATAACCTTCGCCCAAGCCCGATTCTGAAAAATACTGCACTAATCCAGTGCTTACATGCCCTTCGCCAAATTCCAACAGCATGGATTTCAATTGAAATAGTTTCGAAGGCATCATGCGGTCGTCGGCATCCATGCGGGTAATTAATTCGCCGCTACATTTTTCAAAAGCGTATCGAAGCGCGGGAATGATGCCTTTGCCAGCATTCTGGAAAACCTTGATTCGCGCATCTTTTTTGGCATAAGCTTTCAAAATTTCCAGGCTGTCATCGGTAGAAAAATCATCCACGGCGAGCAGTTCCCAATTGGATTCTCTTTGTTTCAGGATAGAATCGAGACACTCCTGTAAAAAAGGAGCCGCGTTGAAAACGGGCATCAGGATGCTAATGGTCATCTTGCTCGATTTGGGAAAAGGGCATGCAGTTACCCCCTTCGAGGAGAGGTTGGGTTCACAGAACTTTCCACTTCCTAATCCAATTCTTCAATCACCGCAGAAAGCCCTTTATCTACCAAGGCATCTTTTTTGGGTTTAAGAACGGATTTGGGAGCTGTTTTCACCGTCGCCTTGCCATTGAAATGAATCATCATGGACAATTGTTCCGCTTGTTCATGGGAATGCTTTAAAATCTTAACAAAGCACTCGATGACCCAATCGAAGGTGTTGAAATCGTCATTGTAAACAATTAATTGGGCAGGGGACCCGGTTCCAATATCCGATTCGGAAAGGTCTTCTTCAACGATGACTTCTTCCGGTTCTGTGGCTGCGTGGTCGTAGAGCATGTTGAAAAAAATTTAGTTAGAAGGTGTTCCGGTTTTGACATTGAAAGATAAAAAACCGAGTTCAAAAAATCGTACCAATGACCGGTGAAGTCAATAATCATCGATACTTAGGCATTCGTTAATCAATCTTTTGTCTTTAATCGAAGCTCAGGTTGCCCTTAATTCAACGACTCCAGGGTTTCTATGACAGCAACAAAGTTCGGCAATTCACCTGCATTTTCCAAAACTTCCGCGTAGCGAACCACCCCATCCCGGTCAATCACAAAGGCAGAGCGCTTGGCGACGCCTTTCAAGCCTAAAACAAAATCTTCGTACAGACAGTCATAAGCCCTGGCCACCTCCTTATTGAAATCGGAGAGGAGAGGGAAGTTCAGATTTTGTTCCTCTTTGAATTTGGCAAGCGAAAAGGGGGAATCCACCGAAACGGCAAGTATCTCGGCATCTAGTTTCTGATAGTTGGTGATGTCATCGCGCATGTTGCATAATTCAGTAGTACAAACCCCCGTGAAAGCCAAGGGAAAAAATAAAAGTAGGACGTTTTTTTCTTTGTAATCCTCCAGAGAGACTTCATTGGTTTTGGAATCTCTCAAGGTAAATTTGGGCG
>CAZJYF010000544.1:2019-3113 GCA_964549665.1 uncultured Saprospiraceae bacterium | reverse complement strand
ATAATCAGCCAGGTATTGTCGATGGGATTTGAATTCCAGTCCATTATTGATGATCCTCAAATTCATAGGAAATGAAACGATCCTGCATCCAGCGAACAGCCAGCAGGTCACGCAAACCGCTGAAAGCCCGGTCCCAGGTTCCGTAATGGGAAGTTCCGGCGATTCTGGGCCGGTGGGAAACGGGGATTTCAATCACCCGGGCACCCTCCATTTTCATCAGGGTCGGCAGGAACCGGTGCATTCCCTGAAACATTTTGATTCGCTGCAGGTAACTGCGCTTCATAATTTTTAAAGAACAACCTGTATCCCGAATGGTTTCGCGGGACAGCCAGTTCCGAATGGCATTAGCGATGTGGGAAGAAACGAGTTTCAGCCAGGTATCCTGCCGTTGTTTCCGCCAGCCGGTGACCATGTCATAATCCTTCAGATAGGGCACCATATCCAGTAAATCTTCCGGATTGTTTTGCAGATCACTGTCCAGTGTAATCACATACTCGCCAGCGGCCTGTTGAAAGCCGGCTGCCAGAGCGGTGGATTGCCCGCAATTATGACGAAACCGGTACCAGCGAAAATTTTCATGTTTAGCGGTAAATTCCTTCAGGTAGACCGGAGTTTCATCCGTGCTGGCATCATCCACACAGATCACCTCGTAGGGCTCCCCGATGCGGTCCATTACCATCTGGATTTCCTGGAAAAGTTGCGGCAGGTTTTCCCGTTCATTATAAATGGGGAGCACAACTGAAAACGTGATTTGAAAATCTGCTTGAGTCATTGGGTAATGTTATTTGAAAATATTGGGAATTCAGTACTTTTAGCCGGGGAAATTTACTCCACCGGACGGGCTGTGTACTAATCGAAAAGTGGGGGAAATTCCGGTCGTTGGCATAAAATATTTTCTATTCATAGCCGGAAAAACTCTAAATTTGCTGGCTTTTCAAACAGGGGAATTTCCCTGAAAGCTTTCATTAACCATTGCGGATCCGGTATAGCTCAGTTGGTTAGAGCAGCGGACTGTTAATCCGCGTGTCGCTGGTTCGAGTCCAGCTACCGGAGCGAGAGCCCCTCAAATGAGGGGCTTTTTCTTTTGGAGCATT
>CAZJYF010000544.1:0-1919 GCA_964549665.1 uncultured Saprospiraceae bacterium | reverse complement strand
CGAAGGCCCCTCCAATGAGGGGCTTTTTTTAATTGTGTAGGATTTGTGTGGTACAGCAGAAATGATGTATCAGTTAGTTCGAGCATCAATGTTTCCATTTAGGATTAATCTCTACTTCCAAAACAATCAATTCTTGCAGTAGCTAGTGCCCCTATTTTTTTCTCTCAAATCAATTCTACAATCGAAAATACTTTTCTACCAACCCCTTTTTCATTTTCTACCAACCTCAGACGTTAGTCAGATTTGCTTGTTATTTTTTCAAGTTCTGTGATCATCCATACACCACCTTTATCGCTCCCAATTCGTTCTAACATCTTATATTTCTTTAATTTTGCGATATGTTTATCCACTGTTGTTGTGCTGGTACCAATATTTTTAGCAATTTCTTTTATTGTAATTTTGGGATGAATCCATATTTGTTCTAATACCTTCCATGCGTTTTCTACCAACCTTATATCTAGTCTTTCAACCAACCCCTTTTTGATTTCCCCCCAACCCATTACATGCTGGGGCTTTTCCTGAAATTCAAAAACAGCTTTTGTAAAATCTATTCCTTGTTCAAAATGGGGTTGTTTTGTCGTATACGCACTCCATCCGGAAATCATTTTATCAAAACCATAGCCCGCGTTCTCCGCTAGCTTTACAATTCTAAATAATTTTGCAAGGATGGGATTGCGAGGCATGGTAAAATCTTCCTTTATGATCTGGTCAATGGGTTTAGGTAATGCACCAGGATTAAAAAATTCCATTTGATCATCATAAACTCGAATCCGTGGTTTGGCAGGGCTGAAATAATCCGTATGCATCAGCATATTGACCAATGCTTCACGGATGGCTTCTAATTGGGGATATTCTTCAAAAGCAAAACCTTCTGCTGTGATGGCCTCAAAAGGAATATTAATGTATTTCCGTAACCGTTCAAAAATGGTGAAGTAATATTCCCAAAGATTCTCCTGTTCATCTAATCGGAATAAATGACGAACACGAGATGTTGAAGTGCTGAGCCCGGGTATTTCAAAATAATCCACCCTGAAATCCGGAAAGATTGCTTGGATATCATCGTTATTTCCGAAAAATAATAATCCGCTATAGGTGACATTACCATCAATAATCACTCGTAACTTTTTCAAAAATTCTTCAGTGGTCAGATTGCTATATTTACTGTCAGGATTACGGAATGAGAGATATTCACGATACCGTGCAATTGAAGAACCGTTTAATGAATTTTTATATACACCGCTGATTGATTTTGTAGATTGTGTACCAAATGCCTGGTCACGATACATTGCATCTATTTCTTCTTTTGTAGCTCGTTGGTCACCGCTAGCTACGCGTATAAACGTGTTTGTCTGATTGTTGAAGTAAATTGGTTTTTTATCCGACAGCGGAATATAAAACCCTAATACAGTTCCCTCCTTAAAAGTATATTTTTTACATAATGGAAGAATTTTGACATTGAATTTATCCCCTCGTAAAACTGTCGTGAAATCCTGTTCAATTTTATCAGGTTTAGCCACGCCTTTAATAATGTAGGTTTTTCCGGTTTGTTTGATGCCAAAAATGAGCCATCCGCCCGATGTATTTGAAAATGCGCTTACCGTTTCCCATGAGTCAGTAGGGATTTGGGATTTTGCTTCTTTTACTTCGAAGTCTTCCCATTCGATGTCGCCCAACCGTTGGATAAGTTCTTCTTTGGTCATTCTCAAGTTCCCGATTTTCTTTATTTCATATTTCGATATTTTCAATGACTATCAGCTTTTTTATAGCCATGTATTGCTGGCTTTTGCTCGGTGGCTTATCGGGGATGGTCATTGTGAGCAGTATCAATTCTACAAGCGGCTCAATGTATTAGCACGAAGTTGATCAGCGGCCTGCAAGAGCCGTTTTTCCAGATCATTGTTATTTAAATTTGACATCCT
>CAZJYF010000543.1:0-3140 GCA_964549665.1 uncultured Saprospiraceae bacterium | reverse complement strand
ATTGGGGTCTTTTTTCTTGGCGACCTCTTCCCATCCCCCCGTTCTGAGATTTCGTTGCATTAGTAGCTGATTGAAACGCCTAAGAAAATAGTAGGGTAGGTCTTCCACACTATTCACCGCCGGGTTCTCCCGGATGAGTTTTGCGCAAGCAGGAGATTTCTCCCAAACGCCTTTCGGCACTTCATCGCCACCCATGTGAATAGTCGTCAAAGAGGCGCCTGCTTCGGCGTACATTTTTCGAATATTATCAACCACCGTCTCCAGAAAGCGGTAGGTAGATTCCTGGCATGGGCAAAGCACGTTGTCGTCGTAATCCTGCACCGAATGGTATTCCGATTGGTCGTCCAAATCGTTCAACAAATAGGCTTTCGCCCCTTCTTCTTCTCCTTCCTTCATCAGCCGGCGGTAGCGGGCCAGCATTGATTTTATGGCAGCCCTAGCATGACCGGGCGACTCGATTTCTGTAATTACTTCGATGTGCCTGGCGGTGGCATATTTCAAAATTTCAATAAAATCTTCTTTCGAATAGTAGCCGCTGCCATGATTGTCTTCTGCATCGGGGAAAGGACCCGAACCATAAGAAGGATGCAAAAAAGCAGTTTCGGTCAGTGTATGGCCCCGGCGGGAACCAAATCCGGTGAGTTCCGGCAAGTCTTCCATTTCCAAGCGCCAACCTTCGTCATCACTCATGTGCAAATGGAACTTGTTGAGTTTGTAAAAAGCCATCAAATCCAGCAATTTCAAGACAGCTTCTTTTTTGTGAAAATTGCGCGCCACATCGAGATGAAGTCCCCGGTAATGGAAACGGGGCGCATCTTGAATTCGAAGGGCATCGAGAATTATGGTAGCCCTGCTTTTGCGATAAACGTGCACCGGAAACAAAGCCCGTAGGCTTTGGATGCCGTAAAAAACGCCTGCCTCGTCGGTCCCTTTGATTTCAATTCCTCCTTCGGCAACAAGGTTTAGTTGATAAGCCTCTTCGGAAGTACCGTTCACGAGGAAGTTTCCCAATTTTAAAGTGATGGCTTGGGGAGAATTTTTCGCCCCTTCCACTAATTTCAAATCCACTCCCATCACTTCTTTTAAGGCGGATTGTAAAAAACGGGCTTCCGCTTGCAAGCCGTTTTGATAGTGAATTTCCACAGAAGGGTTGAGGTGAAGCTGCCCTTTTTGGCGGGTGATTTGGACGGGCGAAGGCAGCAGGGGCAGCAAGTCCTTTGCGGGCAACGTTTTCAGCTTTTCATTTTCCCGGAAGCGGGATTCGGGCGTCGGTACGGGCACTTTATCAATCGTGAAACGATTGTATTGTTCCGGTTTAGAGAAGGCTTTGACGGCATAATCCGCCACTTTCGACAAGTGGTCTGTTTTCCCTTCGGAAGAGAAATTGAAATACAATCCGGCGGGGGCATCAACCTCCTTTATCAGCCAGTCACTCCCTTCGAAAGTTATGGTGGTGCTCTCTCCGGGGAGCAATTGGAAACCGGTTGCCGGCTTTAGTTGGTAAAAATCGCCGCTCAATTGGGTGATTGTCACCTTTCCCTGAATGCTGCCGTCCACGATATGCCGGTTGGTTTGATTGAAATACATTGCCCAGCCGGAATCTTGCAGGGTGTCCCTTCGATTATTGGTCAGGGTAAAGGCAGAACGGTAGCGCGGTGTCGAAGCTACCGCGTTACTAATAACTTCAAAGAGGACGGCAATTCCCGGATCGTTTTCCTTGTCAATCTTTTGAACGGTCTGCTCATTTTGACAACTAATAAATATAAGGGCAACCATGGTTGAAACAAGGAGGGAAAGGTGATTTTTCATCAATAGCCGGGTTTTCTTATGAAAAAAGGATTGTCCTTAAAGGTATCATTTTATATGGAAATCGCTGGCCAATGGCAGGTTTTGACTGATAATCCAACCTGCCTTTTCCGGTTTTGATATTTTTCTTCCGATTCCGGCATTTTTTTCCTACATTGTAGGCAATACAAAGGATGATTTTAGAATTCAAATTACCGGGTTATTTTTGAAAAAGTATGTTTGGAATTCGCTATTGTTGCTAAAATGAAGCTTTTCCAAATTTACCCAGACCCAGACTAAGTGACCTTTGGACCGTTCTTCAACCGCAACGACTTCTTTTTCTACCACACACCTCTTTTTCGATTTTGAGCAAACATCAGAAGACTATTTCCATCGTCCTGAATGGAATATACGGCTCGAAACTTTGGATGAATATTCCTGCCAATTTTCAAATAAAAAAACGGAGGTTATTATGCTTAAAACTATATCATTGGTCATTTTTATCGGTTTTGCTATTGCTGTTACCGGACAGAATGGAAAGCAACAATTATCAAAAGAAGAACAAGCGATCGTTTCTACCATTAATCAGGAAACGGTGGGGTGGTGGCAACGGGATTACAAGAAATGGGCAGATTCCTGGGCCCACGAAGATTACATCAATTGGAGTGGCACGACGAATGTCGTTCACCGGTATTTCAAGGGTTGGCCATCTGTGGACCAATATGCCAAAGAATGTTTCAAAAAGTTTCCTGAGCCAAACGAAAACCCGGTCGTTCGTACCAATTGGACCTTTAGGATTTACAAAAACGGCGCTTGGGTGCACTTCACTCAGGAAAGCGACGGCATCTCGCAGGAGACCAGAATACTGGAAAAAAAGGCAGGTAAATGGAAACTCGTTCACATCGGGTGGATTAATGAAACCTCCTATGAAAAAACGGCGAGTAGGAGCGACGAAGACTCGAATTAAGCAAGCATTGGCTAAGGGTCTCCATGGTCATGGTTACCCCAATTATTTCAATTTGTTTTTAACTCGCCTGTCTTAGCGGTTTAATGTCCGTTTATTAGGTGTAGTGCAAAATTCCATTTCTTTAGTAGGATATGGCATTTGCCTTGCACCTTTTTTTCTCCACCAGAAAATTTCCAACCGGATTTTTGAGAAGAGATAAAAGTCGGGTTCTTTAGTCTCCGCAAAATTTTTATTTTTGCCCCTGCCAAATCGCGGTAAAGGAGCAGCTATCCAATTGGGAAAGATTTCCAAAATCTTTCCCATTTTAAAACCAGATTTGGATGAATTTTAACGCATGAATAACTCAGGCAAAAAAAAACTGCCCAATTTGAAAAAAATATCAATTGAC
>CAZJYF010000542.1:0-3158 GCA_964549665.1 uncultured Saprospiraceae bacterium | reverse complement strand
CATCGAATTCAATTCACCCCCGACCTGTTGCCCGCCGACATCATCGGAACGATGATTTACAACCCCGGCTCAAATGAATTTTCGGTTCGCAAGGGACCCGTTTTTGCCAACTTTGTCCTGGCCGACGAAATCAACCGCGCCCCTGCCAAAGTGCAATCCGCCCTTTTGGAAGCCATGCAGGAACGGCAGGTGACCATTGGGGGCGAGACCTTTAAATTGAAGGAGCCATTTCTCGTTTTGGCTACGCAAAATCCCATCGAACAGGAAGGAACCTATCCGTTGCCCGAAGCGCAAACCGACCGATTCATGCTGAAGGTCAAAATCAGCTATCCCGACCAAAAGGAAGAGCGCGAAATAATTCGAAGAAATTTGGGAGACGACCCTTTTGGGCAGGTCAAACCCGTCGTTCAACCCAAAGATATTTTGAAAGCGCGGGAGTCGGTGCGGAAGGTGTATATGGATGAAAAGATCGAGCAATATATTTTGGACATCGTTTTTGCCACACGGTCGCCGAAGGAATATAACTTGAGTAATCTGGAACCCCTGATTAACTACGGGGGGTCGCCGCGGGCGAGTATTTACCTCGCGCTTGCTTCAAAAGCCTATGCCTTCCTGCAGCGCAGAGGCTATGTCATCCCCGAAGACGTTCGCAACATATGCTTTGACGTCCTTCGCCACCGTATCGGACTTACTTATGAAGCAGAAGCCGAAAATATTTCACAGGAGGATATCATCCACCAAATTTTGAACACCGTGGAGGTGCCCTAAACCTTCGACCTTGAACCCTGAACCTTTAACATGGAAAATGATAATCAGAAACGGACAGACGTCAATGAGTTGGGAGAATTCGGCTTAATTGACCGCTTGACTCAAAAGGCTGATTTGACGGAAAAGTCCTCTATCAAAGGCGTCGGAGATGATGCGGCCGTGATTGATAATGGCGATTATCTTACGGTGGTAACGACAGATATGTTAGTGGAAGGCATCCACTTCGATTTGATGTACACCCCGCTGAAACATTTGGGTTACAAGGCAGTTGTGGTCAACCTTTCCGACATCTATGCGATGAACGCACAGCCGAAGCAAATCACCGTTTCCATCGCGCTATCCAATCGCTTTTCGGTTGAAGCACTGGAAGAAATTTACGAAGGCATCTATGCTGCCTGCATGCAGTATGGTGTAGATTTGGTCGGAGGCGATACCACCTCTTCCCCGAAAGGACTTATCATCAGCGTGACGGCTATCGGCCAAGGGGAAAAAGAAAAGTTGACTTTTCGTAATACGGCAAAAGTAGGTGATTTGATTTGCATCACCGGGAATGTGGGTGCCGCCTATCTGGGTTTGCAGTTATTGGAACGGGAGAAGCAAATTTACCTCTCCAGCCCGGGCGTCAAACCCGATTTGGAAGAACAAGATTACCTGGTCGGCAGACAATTAAAGCCCGAAGCCAGGAAGGACATGATTGAATTATTTGCGAAAGCAAAACTGGTGCCGACCGCCATGATAGACGTGTCGGATGGGGTGGCTTCAGAAATTTTTCACATTTGCAAACAATCGGGCGTCGGCGCTTTCATCGAAGAAAGCGGCGTGCCGATTCGCACCGAAGCAGAGCTGATGGCGATTAAATTCAAACTCGACCCCATCACCTGTGCCCTTAGTGGCGGAGAAGATTATGAACTGCTTTTTACCGTTGACCCGAAGGATTTGGACAAAGTGAAATACCTGCCAGACGTTTACATCATGGGCGATATCGTGGATGCCAAGGATGGCGTTAAGTTGCATACCAAAGGGGGAAACATCCACGAACTGAAAGCGCAGGGGTGGCGGCATTTTGGAAAGGAGTGAGGAGGTTAATATCTTTCAAAAATGAAACATTGCAAAAGGATGCAATGGGGATAGTTCGAAAATAAATAAGCCCCGGTTAAAAACCGAGGACTTTTTGCGGCTCGATTAAATCAAACGGACTTAACCGAGTCGACTTACAAATGCAAATATTGAACAAGGTACCTGTAAACAACAGCCAAAGTCATAAGAATTAGCCCCTCGTTCGCATACATGCTAAAAAACCTGAGAATGAACAGGCAGCAAGCAGAAATAAAACTTAAACTTACATTTGGATTTGACCGATTCTATGATGAACAATGGGAAACTATTGACTTGCTTTTTAAAGGGGCAAGGGTACTCT
The DNA here is from genome assembly GCA_964549665.1 of uncultured Saprospiraceae bacterium. Classification (GTDB taxonomy): domain Bacteria; phylum Bacteroidota; class Bacteroidia; order Chitinophagales; family Saprospiraceae; genus CAZJYF01. The sequence goes on along the minus strand of CAZJYF010000542.1, from coordinate 973 downwards.
TAATTGAAAAAACAGGATTTGGAAAATCTCTTTGTTACCAGTTTCCTGCTACTCAATTTGATGGACTTACAATAATATTTTCTCCACTGATAGCATTAATGCGAGACCAGGTAAAAGGTTTAAACGACAAAGGAATAAAGGCAAAATTTATCAACTCAGGACAAACGCCTGAAGAAAATTCACAAACCATTAAGGACGCTATAAACGGACTAATAAAAATATTATATATCGCCCCTGAAAGGCAAGAGAACCAAGAATGGATTGATGCAGCAAGAAGTATGAAGCTTTCAATGATTGTAATTGATGAAGCTCATACTATTTCCGTCTGGGGGCATGATTTTAGACCAGCTTTTCGAAGAATTATCAACCTTGTCAAACTATTGCCTCAGAACTTACCCGTTCTTGCGACTACTGCCACTGCTACAAGAAGGGTACAAGAAGACATTGAAAAACAAATTTCCGGAAATATTCAAACGATTAGAGGTGAATTAATCAGAGAAAATTTTGAGCTATATGTTATCAAGGTAAAATCAGAAGATGAAAAACTTCTATGGTTAGCAGAAAATATCCAAAATTTAGGTGGAACGGGTATTATTTATACAGGTACAAGAGTAAATACAGAAATATATTCAAGGTGGTTTGAATTTTCAGGTATCAACACAACAGAATACAACGCAGGACTTGATTCTGATTCCAGAAAAGAAATTGAAAAAGGTCTGATGATTAATCGTTGGAAAGCTGTTATCTCTACAAATGCATTAGGAATGGGAATAGATAAATCAGATATTAGATTTATCATTCATACTCAAATACCAGCTTCTCCAATTCACTACTATCAAGAAATTGGAAGGGCAGGAAGGGATGGGAAACCCACAAAACTTATTTTATTTTATGATTTCACCAAGGATGAAAATGGAATTGAAGAAGATTATAAACTCCCGAAAGCCTTTATTGACGGTGGGCGACCAAGTAT
>CAZJYF010000541.1:0-3170 GCA_964549665.1 uncultured Saprospiraceae bacterium | reverse complement strand
CTTTATTTAATGCCCTACCTCCAATCATTTGCGTTGCATTCTTCTAAAGAATTTTGCCATGTGATATTTCTCATTCAGGGAATATCAAATTCGGGAAGCCTGTTAAGCACTTCTTTCAATTGCTCTAAATTGACGACTGTCACAGGCGGGAATTCTATATTTACAAGGACCCTAAAATGTCTGTCGTAACTGACAAGATAATCTGCCCTTGCTGCCACCGAACAGTCTGAAAACTTATTATCAACTGGGTCTGCAGTAATAAGATTCCATTTGAAATAAACATGGATGGGTCGGATATTGTCCAAACTTTCCAAAATTTGCAGAACACCGCTGGCGACTATTGGGGAGTAGAAATCAGCTAACTGTTCTTCATATTCAGCAATAATTTCTGTGGTAACAGCAAGATGAATGGCTCCGTTTTTTATTAAATCGAAAAGCCATCGGTGGATAGCAGTTCTTGGAACAATTTGTAAGAGACAATTCGTATCCAACACAATTGTCATGATTCATAGGGTTTTCTTTTGGGGTGGGTTGTTTTCAGCTTGTCCAAATCAACTTGGGTAAGATTTTTTTCATTTTGTAATTTTATTATTTCGGACTGTACAATGTCATCATAAAAATCGATTAACAATCTTTTCAATTTGGACATAGCCTCCGGCGAAATTTCCCTGGAGAACAATTGAAGGAGCATCAGTTGGGCTTCATTGAGTTTAGGATTGGAGGCAGTTGAAGGCATAAGGTTAATTTTTTTCCACAAAAATAATGTTTTTTTTGAAAATTAAATATTCTCGTAGTCGGTCATTTTCGCATTTTTACAGAGTTAGCCTGGAGACTTCAAACTGGCGACTGCCGAATGATTCAACTCATCCAATTCGTCCAGGCTTCCGGGTTCCACTTGGTGGTGGTCTTTTTCAATTTTGTCCAAAACGCAATGGAACTTTTGCCGGTGATGTCGCCCACTCCGAAGCGCGATTCGTTCCAACCACCAAACGAAAAAGGCTCGCGCGGCACGGGAACGCCGATATTCACGCCGACCATGCCGGCACTGACTCGTTCGATGACGTAGTTTGCCAAGCCCCCATTTTGGGTGAAAACGGAAGAGGCGTTTCCGTAATTAGAGCTGTTTTCAATTCGAATGGCTTCGTCCAAATCATTGGTACGCATGATGGCCAGAACGGGTCCGAAAACTTCTTCTGTGGCAATTTTCATATCGGGCGTTACGTAATCTATCACCGTCGGGCCGACGTAAAAGCCGCCTTCGTGCCCCTCCACTGTGGCGTTCCGGCCATCCACCAAAATCTTCGCCCCGGCTTCTTCGGCTTCGGTAATGTAGCGTTCGATTCTTTCCTTGGCTTCCTTGGAAATTACGGAACCGAGGTTTTTGCCGGGAACAATCCTTCGTGCCTCGGCGCACAATTTTTCGACGATGTGGTCCACCTTTCCAACCGCCACCATTGCAGAAGCCGCCATGCAGCGTTGCCCGGCACAGCCCGACATCGAAGCGGCAATATTTGTAGCGGCCATTTCTGGGTGGGCATCTGAAAGGACGATGAGGTGATTTTTGGCGCCACCGAGGGCCAGGCAGCGTTTGAGATTCGAGGTGGCGCGTTGATAAACGATTTTCGCAACCCTTGTCGAACCCACAAAAGAAACCGCCTCGATTCCGGGATGGTCGCAGATAGCCTCCACGATTTCCCTGTCGCCATTTACGATATTGAAGACACCAGCGGGAAGCCCAGCTTTTTCCAGCAAATCCGCAATTCTTTGGGCGCTAAGAGGCACCTGTTCGGAAGGTTTTAAAATTAGGCAATTCCCCAGCGCCACAGCGTTTGGCATCGTCCAAAGCGGCACCATATGTGGAAAATTGAAGGGGGTTATCGAGGCTACTACGCCCAATGGCGCGTGGGACGTTCGGCATTCCACCCCTTTGCTCACTTCCTGAATTTCATCATTTAACAACTGCGGCAAAGAACAGGCGAACTCAGTCAATTCAATGCCTTTCAGCACTTCCGCTCTTGCTTCCGAATGCGTTTTGCCATTTTCAATGTGTACTAATTCCGTCAGTTCCTCGATATTTTCTTCGAGTAAGCTGCGAAATTTATAAAATACTTGAACCCGTTCCTTGATGGTTCGTCCCGACCAATCAAGAAAAGCTTTTTTGGCGGCTTTGACTGCTTCATCCAAAGCCGATTTATCGGAAAGCGGTACCGCAGAAATCGTCGTTCCGTCAATCGGACTGAGGATGTCCATCGATTTGGAACCATTGCTTGTGAATTTTCCGTCGATATAATTTTTTGCTTTTGGAAATGAGATGCTTGCTGTTTTCATATTTTAGATAGTTTGATTTGGAAGAAACTAAAAAGGTCGTAAGGTTTAGCTATCAAACCGAAACCAACGACCCATCAGGAGCACTTAGAAACACTCGAAACAATATTCGCAAGATTTGACGAGATGAACAAACCCTGCTGCTGTTTTTTTGCCGAACCAATAGATTTGTTTTTAACCTATTCCATTTTGTCAACCAATTTGGGTTTAGTCGCCAATTTAATCAACGATGAATTTTCTAAAAACCTTTCCAATTTTAATAAAATAAATCCCGGGTGGAAGATTTGGCAAATCGATCTTCAATTTATCGCTCAGCATAACTTCTTTCCTGTAAAAAAGCTGCCCGAGAGGGTTAAATATTTCTACCTTTCTTTGTCCGCCAATACCTTCTCCAAAATCCAGGAACACTTCCTTTTTCGCCGGATTCGGAAAAATGGAAAAGGCTACCTCCTGATTATTCTCATAGAGTTGAACGCAAGAAATTGCCGAATTTAGAAGACCGGGGCGGAAGTTTTCGAGTGTTGCCAGCATCCTTTCCATCTGCCCTTGTGTGAACAGCAACATGCAGGGGTCGTCAACGAAATCCATGAAGTCGGGAAACAAATCCGAACTGCCGCAGGAGGTTTGCGGATAATCGGGGCAGCCTTCGTACGGATGTTGCTGCAAAGGCGTATCGGCTATGCCGTCGTCGGTTTCGCAATTGCCGTCATCGCCCCAAAGGTGGTTCAGCCCTAAAAAATGACCGACCTCATGCACCGCCACGCGCCCTTCGCCAAACTTACGGGAACTATTTTTGCCAAAAAATTTCGGGTGAACGACCACCCCGCTTTTTTCAGGGTCCCTTT
>CAZJYF010000540.1:0-3175 GCA_964549665.1 uncultured Saprospiraceae bacterium | reverse complement strand
GCTCTTTAAAACCCTTTTTAAAAAAAGCAATTTGGGCTTTGTTTTAAAAGGATTGATTACATACCTTTGCGGCGATTTTCAAAAAGGGTGATTTTTTGGATTATAAAATTTACTGCTGGATGCGCAACGTACTTTTAGTATTACTGTATTTTTTAGGCACTACTCTTTCCGGTTTTTCACAAGATAATCAAGGCGAAAAGGAAGCCCTGCAGCATGCGGAAGACTGTTCGGTGGAGCATCACGACATAAACCTCCCACCGTATAACCCCGGCAAGGTTGCCGTCCATCACATTAGCGACCAAAATATTCTTACGCTCAGTTTCTTCCTAAAAGAATTTCGCATCCCTCTACCCTGTATTCTTTATGTTTCCGGTCAGGGTTTGTCGGTTTTTTCTTCCGGCAAATTTCATCCCAACGAACACGGAGACGGGGACTACGCCTACCGAGGTTTTGTTTTGAGGGAAGGGGTTGTGAAGCGAGTGAAAGAGATTGGCTTTCCAACAGGTCTAGTTGAAATTGATGGCTTTAGGGAGGACGAAGAAGAAAGACCCGGTTTTGTTGTATTTCAAGGCAAGTGCTATGAAATGGAAGGGAAAACAACTTGGGATGCAGGCATTGTTGGTGGGGCGATTACTTCTTTTTACGACCTTTCGATTACCAAAGATGTTCTTACCCTTTTGATAGTCGCCCTTCTATTTGGTTGGGTATTTTTTCGGGTTGCCCGTGCCTATAAAAAGCAAGACAAGCAAGCTCCAAAAGGGCTACAGAATTTTATCGAGCCCTTTTTTATTTTTATCCGGGACGAAGTTGCCAGGCCAGTCATCGGACCGAGATACGAAACCTTCATGCCTTTTATCATGTCCCTGTTTTTCTTTGTTTTGGGGCTTAACCTGATTGGACAGATTCCCTTTTTGGGCAATCCGAATCTGACGGGAAACATCGCCGTAACGGGCGTTTTAGCTATTTTTACTTTTTTGGTGACCAATTTGGTAGGCAATAGAAATTACTGGCAACACATTTTTTGGATGCCGGGAATTCCATTGCCCATCAAATTGATTTTGACCCCGATTGAATTTCTGGGGCTTTTCATCAAGCCCTTTACCTTGATGATTCGATTATTCGCCAATATTTCAGCAGGGCATGTCGCCATGATGAGTTTCGTCGGTTTAATTTTCATCTTGGGGCAGTCAGGGCAAAATATTGGAGGGGGTATTGGCGGGGTGGTGATTTCCACTTTGCTAACCCTGTTTATGAGTTGCATTGAATTATTAGTCGCCTTCATTCAAGCTTTTATTTTTGCGATTCTTTCTGCTTCCTATATTGGGGCAGCAATTGAAGAGCATCATTGAGAAGTCTGGCAGGAAGGATGTTTTTTATTTTTTCACATAAATATTTACAACTATGTACGCAGCAATTGGATCTGGTTTAGCCGTAATTGGGGCAGGTATTGGCATCGGATACATCGGTGGAAAGGCACAGGAGGGTATCGCCCGTCAACCGGAGGTTTCCGGGGATATTCGGGCCAACATGTTGATCATGGCGGCTTTGGTAGAAGGCGTTGCCCTGATGACCATTGCTTTCTCTTTCTTCGTTGGGGGCTAAATTCCTCAAACGGCAAGAAAAAGTGGCCCACAAGGGCCAAAAACGAAAGGGTTGAAAAGGCAGCGATTGGCTGTCGGTTCAACCCAACTTTTTGACTATTGACCGAGGACCATAGAATGTGAAAATTGTTTTGAGAAACTACTCAGGTGGTTTTATTTTTCGCATTCTTTGGGACTTTTTTGTTTTATAAATATATTTTTATCAATTATGATAATTCTTTCCGGAGGTTTTTCTGTACTTCAACCCGACCCGGGTTTACTGCTTTGGACTACCCTGATTTTCCTTCTATTTTGGTTGATTGTGGGGCGGGTGGCTTTTCGCCCAATCGCTGAGGCTTTAAAAAAGAGAGGAAGAGACATTCAAGCATCTTTGGACGAAGCGAAAAAAGCGCGCCAAGAAATGGCCAATCTGAAATCAGAAAATGAAGACCTTTTGGCACAGGCCCGCGACGAACGGACTAAAATTATTAAAGAAGCCAAAGAGGTGAAAGAAAACCTCATCGCCAAAGCCAAGATTGAGGCAAAAGAAGAGGCCAAAAAGATTGTCGCGAACGCCAAAAAGGAAATTGAACATTTAAAGTTCGAAGCCATGATAGATTTGAAAAATCAGGTGGGCAATATGTCCATTGAAATTGCCGAAAAGGTGCTGCGCAAAAACCTGGCTGGAGATCCTGAACAAGAGCGTTTTGTCAAAAAATTGGTTGACGAATTTGAAACGAACTGATGCTGTTATTAACACACAATTGCAGTTTGAAATTAATATTTGAAATTGATGCACTGAGCACAATATTTTCGATTTGCGAAATCCGTGCTATTTGCAAAATCTATCAGTTTTGGTAAATCTGAAACTCGTTGATTCGAATTTCTAAATCTGAAAGATTTCGCACTGATTTCAGGGACAATCCCGGAATGTGCCAATCCTCAATCACTAAATTATGTCCGTACATAGAATAGCTTCGAGATATGCCAAATCCTTTATCGAACTAGCGGAGGAAAAAAATAAATTGGAGCGCATAAAAGAAGACGTGGAAAGCTTTCATTCCGCTTTAGAGAGCAGGGATTTTGTTTTGCTGCTGAAAAGCCCAATCATCCATAATACCAAGAAAAAGGCGGTGATAAAAGTGCTTTTTGAGGATAAATTTGACGAATTGACGATGGCTTTTTTGAACATCCTGGTTCATAAAAACCGGGAGGCTTATTTACCGGAAATTGCCAAAGAATTTTTATTGCAGTACAAAATATTTAAACACATTACCACAGCAAAAATAGTGACCGCTTCCAATATTAGTGATGACATAGTAGCTGCCATCCAACAAAAGTTGGAAAGTATTCCGTCAACGGATGAACACGTTGAAATAGTGACAGAGGTTGACCCAGATTTAATTGGTGGCTTTGTCCTCGAATTCAGCGACTGGCTTTACGACACGAGCGTAGTGCACAAACTGGAACTATTGAAAAAAGAATTCAAAGACAATCCGTTTACCTCGCAAATTATTGCGAGATAATATTTTTCTCGCCCTTGGTGGATTTATTAGGGGGTGGAATAAAAGGGGTAATTCGTAAATTTTTTATCA
>CAZJYF010000539.1:0-3177 GCA_964549665.1 uncultured Saprospiraceae bacterium | reverse complement strand
CTTTTGGTTTTGACATAAAAATAAATAACACATGTTATGATTTTGATAAAAAAGCCTACGCAAAATTGACCGCTTTTGCAGGGGAAGACAGGAATCCCGTTTTTGCTCCCAATCAGGAAGATATTTACTACCTGAGTGAAGCAAACGGCTCTTTCAATATTTACAAAATGTCGCTCAGCGAACCGGGCAGGCAGGAGCAGCTTACTTTTTTTGAGCATTTCCCAATGCGTTTTCTCAGCATCAGCGAACAAGGGATTCTCTGTTTCAGCTACGACGGAGAAATTTACACCTTTGAAGAAGGAGGCAAGCCATCACAAGTACCCATCCGCATTGCTGCCGATTCGAGATATAACGCGGAAAAAATCGTTCCGGTGAAAGGAGATGTGACGGAAATGGCGCTTTCGCCAAATGGGAAAGAAGTGGTTTTTGTGGTGCGGGGGGAAGTCTTTGTGAGTTCGGTGAAAGAAGGCACGACAAAACGGATAACCAACACGCCGGAACAGGAAAGGTCGGTTAATTTCAGCCCCGACGGGCGCTCCATTTTGTACGCCGCAGAGCGCAAAGACAGTTGGAATTTGTACCAAACCTCCCTCAGCCGGGAATCAGAAGAATACTTTTTTAATTCGACGGTTTTGAAGGAGGAACCGATTTTGGAATCGAATAAAGAGACTTTCCAACCGGCTTACTCTCCCGACGGCAAAGAGGTGGCTTTCCTGGAAGAGCGCACCACCCTAAAAGTCATCAATCTGGCAACGAAACAAGTCCGTGAAATTATGAGTGGCGACAAAAATTACTCCTATTCGGATGGCGACCAACACTACAAATGGTCCCCAGACGGAAAGTGGTTTTTGGTCAATTTTTTACAACCACAGCAGTGGATTGACCAAGTGGGATTGGTGAGTGCGACAGGCGATAAAGAAATTTCCAACCTCACCCAAAGTGGTTACAACAACTCCAACCCCCGGTGGATGATGGATGGCAAAATGATGCTTTGGTTCTCCGATCGCGATGGCATGAAAAACGACGCGAGTTGGGGAGGCGAACGGGATGTTTATGGGCTATTTTTCACCCAAAAAGATTACGACAGATTTAAGTTGGACAAAGAGGAGTACGAACTCTTGAAAGAAAAAGAAAAGGAGGAAAAGGAGGGGGAAGAGAGTGATTCGGAAAAGAAAAAAGAAGACAAAGGCAAAAAAATAGAGCCTTTAAAAATCGATTTGAAGGGAATCGAAGACCGCAAAGTGCGGCTGACGATTCACTCCTCCCGCTTGGCAGATGCGCTGCTTTCGAAGGATGGAGAGAAGTTGTTTTATCTCGCCAAATTTGAGAAGGGCTACAATTTGTGGCAAACCGAACTCCACTCGAAAGAAACCAAAATTTTGGCGAAAATAGGCAGCAAAAATGGCGGCAGGCTAATCGCCGGAAAAGAAGGTAAATACCTTTTTGCCCTCGCCGACGGCAAGATTTCAAAAGTAGAAATTGAAAAAGGCGAAAAGAAAAGCGTTGACATCGAGGGAGAAATGGTACTCGATGAGGCGGCTGAGCGGGCCTATTTATTCGAGCATATTTGGCGGCAAGTGGAGAAGAAATTTTATAAAGTTGACCTGAACGAGGTAGATTGGAATTACTACAAAAAAGAATACGCCCGTTTTTTACCGCACCTCAACAACAACTACGATTTTGCAGAAATGCTTAGTGAAATGCTCGGCGAATTGAATGCTTCCCACACCGGCGCGCGGTATCGTCCGAAAAAGGAAACGGGGGACAAAACGGCTTCGCTTGGGCTGTTTTACGATGAAGGCTATGCAGGAAAAGGATTGAAGGTGAAAGAGGTGATGGAAAAAAGCCCGGTAGAAAAAAGTGGATCAAAAATAAAACCCGGCGTCATCATTGAAAAAATAGATGGCGTGGCCATCAACCCGCAGATGAATTTTTACCACCTCCTCAATCGCAAAGCAGCCAAAAACACGTTGCTTTCGCTTTTTGACCCGGCAAGCGGAAAGCGGTGGGAAGAAACCGTTAAGCCAATCAGCTTGGGAGAGGAAAACGAATTGCGTTACAAACGATGGGTGAAAAATTGCCGGGAAATTGTCGAAGATTTATCCGGCGGCCGAGTGGGCTACGTGCATGTACGAGGAATGAACGACCGCAGCTACCGCACCGTCTTCGAAGAAGTCCTCGGCAAAAATGCCGGCAAAGACGCGCTTATCGTTGACACCCGCTTCAACGGCGGCGGTTGGCTACACGATGACCTTGCCACCTTTCTCGACGGAAAGAAATACATGACCTTCCTCCCGCGGGGTCAAAATATAGGTTCCGAGCCACAATTCAAATGGGCAAAACCTTCCATTGTCGTGATGAGCGAAAGCAACTACTCCGACGCCCATATGTTCCCCTACACCTACCGCGCCTTGGGCATCGGCAAACTGCTTGGAATGCCGGTGCCGGGAACAGGCACTGCCGTGTGGTGGGAACGCCTACAGAATGGAATGGTCTTCGGCATTCCGCAGGTCGGAATGCTCGGAGAAGATGGTAAGTTCCTGGAAGGCAACCAATTAGAACCGGATGTTTTGGTTCCCAATGAACCGGGCATCGTGAGCAAAGGACGCGACCAACAATTGGAGAAGGCAGTCGAGGAATTGATGAAGGTGATTGTGCCGTAGGATAATAAATTTCTTATTCAAACAGAGCCTTGTATCCCAAAAGGATGCAAGGTTCTTTCGTTGGTATCTGCTTGTTTGTATTTGCAAACGGAACCTATTTTTTTCTCGTCTTTGATTAAAGTTATCACCCAAAAGACAACTGTAATGCATTCCATATTCTTTTATTCACAGTTCTTTTTAAAAATATTTTATTTTTGTTCTATAATTTGAGAAACGCTATATTATGAGCAAACCACATCGTGGACGATTTCAAGCTCAATCCGATTTTGTGGAAGAATCAGAATTTTGGGCACAAGAAAGTGCCCTTACGGTACAGGAGGGATTGAAGTTGCTCAGGAAATTAAAAAATAAATTGAACAGGAAGGAACAAAAAAAGCGAGAAAAACAGTTTAAAGATGCAGTTTGCTTTATTAAAAATGCAGGAGAATGGGGAGGTGTTAAAAGTCCTTTGAGAATCAGTTTCGAAAATGAAAAATACGATGACGGCACAAGGGTAGATATCGAAGTTTGGGCA
>CAZJYF010000538.1:0-3198 GCA_964549665.1 uncultured Saprospiraceae bacterium | reverse complement strand
CTGGATCTTAGGTTCCGGAAACCCACATACTATCCCTTGTACTACGGGGCCAAAATGTTGGAGATTATCTCTCCTCGATAAGCTTTTAGCGGTGCAAATTTAAACAATAATTTCAATCGTACTAAATCGAATGCTGGTTTGGATTTGCAATCCGAACAAACTATTTTTTCGACTTCGAGGGGACCTACTTCCTGAAAAGGTAAATTTTCCCTGCACCCTTTTCTCTTTTACCAACCAATAAGTTAGGATTATTTCTGTGCCAGAATCAAAGCGCTCCGTCCCGATACTTTTACACTAATCGGGCCTTTTAGTTCACCCAGGCCCGATTCCCGGATTTTTCCATTCCGGCAAATGACGGTCCAATTCCCTTTTGGAAGGCGAACCTCTTTACTCGCCTCATTGCCATTGTAAAATACCAAAATATTGTCAAAACCGTCGCCGTTTGCATAGTCTTCCAACAGGTAGCCAATCAGGTTATCTTCTTGAATATCGAGGAAATGCAGGTGCTTTACAATCAACTCCCGTGTAGGCATTCGGAAGGCAGGGTGATTTTTTCGCAGATGAATCAAGTTTTGGTAATATTCAAAAACATCGAAATACTTCGTCTTCCTCCCCCAGTCAATTTGGTTGATGGAATCGGGCGATTCGAATGAATTTTCAACCCCATTTTTCGTCCTCAGGAACTCCACGCCTGCATGGAGAAAGGGAACCCCTTGGGCGGTAAGGACAATCGTGTTGGCCAATTTGTCCATTTTTATCAACTCCTTTTCCGGCTCTCCCTGGCAGGAATTTAGAAGCCGGTCCCAGAGAGTGTGATTGTCGTGGCAGGAGACGTAATTGATGGCTTGGGAGGGTTCATTCGCCCAGGGAGCATCAGAATAATTCACCTTTTCATAATCAATCTGAGGGTGTTTGGTGGATGCCACTACCCCAAATTTCACACTCTCTTCCAAGCCTGGCATTCCACTGATAAAGGCTTTAGCGTCCGCCTGAAAAACATTTCCTTTGATGGCGTCTCGCATGTCGTCGCTGAAGGCAGCCACCCCGTTCAATTTAAAAGTGTTTTTCTTTAGCGCCCGCGATTCATCGGGCAAAGGGCTGGCACCCGCCGTCCAACCTTCTCCGTAGATGAAAATCGTTGGGTCAATTCGATGCAGGGTTTCACTCACGGCATTCATGGTTTCGATATCGTGAATGCCCATCAGGTCGAAGCGAAAGCCGTCCACATGATATTCTTCCGCCCAATATCGGACTGATTCGAGGATAAATTTGCGCATCATGGGCCGTTCCGAAGCCGTTTCATTTCCGCAACCCGAAGCATTGGAGTAGCTGCCTGTCGTATCCTGCCGATAGTAATATCCGGGCACCAATTGATTGAAATTGGAGCTCTCCGTGTCGCCGGTATGGTTGAAAACCACATCCATAATAACCCGCAACCCATTGTCGTGCAGCGTTTTAACCAATTGTTTAAATTCACGGATACGAACGGCTCCATCCGACGGATCCGTGGAATAGCTTCCTTCGGGGGTATTGTAATTCTGAGGGTCGTAGCCCCAATTGAATTTATTTTCGGAGAGGTGGGCTTCATCGATGGATTTGAAATCAAAACTTGGAAGCAGGTGAACGTGGGTCACGCCTAATTCTTTGATGTGGTCTAAGCCGGTGCTTTCGCCGGCGGGATTAGTGGTGCCCCTTTCGGTAAGCCCTAAGAATTTCCCTTTGTGTTCAATTCCCGAACTTGGATGGGTCGATAGGTCGCGGACATGCAATTCGTAGAGAATGATGTCCGTGAAATTTTTTAAAGGCGGCCGAACGTCCTTTTGCCAATTTTCCGGATTGGTTTTTTGGAGGTCAACGACCATCGCCCTTTTCCCATTCAATCCGACAGCTTTTGCGTAGGGATCGGGGACTTCGTTCAACCATTTTCCATCTATGAAAACCTGAAACGCGTAAAATTTACCCGCCAAATCCTCTTCAAAATCCGCTGTCCAAATGCCGTTTTCTCCTTTTTTCATAGGTCGAACGACTAGGGGCTTTCCACCCTCCCCTTCCCTAAAAAGTTTGACCCTGACCTGAGAGGCCGTGGGAGACCAAATCTTAAAAACAGCGCGCTCCGGCTTGTATTGCAAGCCCAAATCACTCCCCTCATAAACCGGGTAATCGTCAAAAGAACTGTAGGTAACCATCTCCGTTTGGCAAGAAAAAAGTAAGATAATAAGTGAAAACAAAAGAATAAATCGAGGAATTGTCATGGATGAGAATTTGCCCAAAGGTAGGGTGGAAAAAAGGGTTTTTACCAGCGAAAAGCTTTTTTTTTAGTCCCAAACTAAAAAAGAGCAATTCGGAAATAAGGTATCGGATAACTGGCAGGTATCCGATACCTTGGTTCTCAATCTTTGTTTTTGTCCTGTTTTGCAAAAACCTTTCTCAGGAGGTCGGAAGTGCGAGCCCCTGTGTTTTCCCGGATGTCCAATTCTTTCTTTTCTACCAAGCTAAAAAGCCCCACCAAAGCCATCTTTGTCACATGCTCATCCAATTCAGGATTAGCCTTCGATACCAAGGGAATTTTGTTGTAAGCCGTCACTGCACTGCGCCAGTAGTCTCGGGCATGAACCTCATCCAATGATGTTTGAATAACCGGTTTGAATTCGGCGAATAAAGAATCGGAAGTCGTTCTTTCCAGATAACGGGTGGCAGCATCCGGTTCCCCCATCAAAATATTCATCGCATCTTTGAAAGTCATCTGCTTGATGGCGCTGACGAAAATGGGTTTTGCTTTCGCCGCCGCCAACTCCGCCGCCCGGTTCATCTTTTCCACCAACTTTGCTTCGACATTGGAAAATCCGGGAACGAATTTCAACTTAGCGGTCACTTTCTGCGCTTCCGTGGGCAGCAATATTTTGTAGGGACTTTTGTAGTATCCGTCTTCTGCCGAAAGGTAATTCACCGCTTCATCTACCCCTTTATTCAAGGCTTCCTTCAAACCCATGCCCACCTCGTCCTGCGATAATTTACTTTCGATGACTTTGTTTTTAAATTTATTAAAAACCCCTTTCAATTGCGCATGGGAAGTAAAAAAGAGCGGCAGAAGGCAGAAGACAAGTGCAATTTTCCTGGTCATTTTTTGAAATTTAAGTTTAATTCAAAAATTAAAAACGCAAAGATAAGGGTGCCAAGTGTCCCATAGTGTTTTGAATC
>CAZJYF010000537.1:0-3216 GCA_964549665.1 uncultured Saprospiraceae bacterium | reverse complement strand
TTCGGCAGCATAGATGCCAACAGCGCGTTGTTCAACTTCTTGGGTAAGAAGCGCATTTCGGTTCATTTTTTCGATTACTACGAACACTATACGGGTTCCTTTCAGCCAAAAGAATATTTGCTTGCGGGCAAGATGCAGGTGGAGCAGACCAAAGCGTACCTGACACCCAAACGCCGGATGCACCTGGCCCGGCAATTGGTGGAAGGGGCGAGTTTCAACATGCTCAAAAATGTGCGTTATTATCACAACCGCAACAAACCGATGGATGCGATCATCGAAGCCTTGACGCGTTACCGGGCTGCTTTGGGTGGAGTGGGGGATGTGCCGGAGTTGATGGGCCTGGAAGGCAATTGCCGGCAGACGTATTACCAGGCTTTTGAACATATCATCGACCATTTTCGCATGGATGGCCGAAACAAACAACCTCCTTCCAATGAGGTGAATGCCTTGATTTCTTTTGGAAACATGATGTGCTATACCCTCTGCCTGGACCAGATTTATCACACCCAACTCAACCCCACCATCAGTTTCCTCCACGAACCGGGCACGCGGCGTTATTCTTTGGCACTGGACCTGGCGGAAATCTTCAAACCCATCCTGGTGGACCGCACTATCTTCAAAGTTTTGAACAAACGGGAAGTGAAGGCACAGCATTTTGAGGAAAAGCTCAACGGTTGCTTCCTCAAAGACCCTGGCAAAAAGATTTTCATCAAAGCTTTTGAAGACCGCCTCAAAGAAACCATCCATCACCGCAGTCTGAACAAAAAGGTGCGCTACAAGACCTTGGTCAAGCTGGAGTGCTACAAAATGGCAAAGTATATTCTGAATATGGAAGAGACCTATCAGCCCTTTAAAATATGGTGGTGAGCAGGAGGTAAGATTTGCAAAAGTAGTTTCCACGCTTTAATTACCAAAGAAGAGAACGCTTAAAAAAAGGGAGGTAAAGGGTGGCTGTTTATCTTACCAATTACTTTGCACCATCCCAATAAAAGGGAATGCGTTTCTATTTTGCGTCGAAAGATTGCTCTTCTGCAATTTGCCCTTCAAAGGTCATTGCACCTGATTGGAAAAGGATGGCTTATTACTTTACTAAGCTGGGGTCGAAAGTAATCATCCGAATTTGGTCGGGATAGCGAACGAAGTACAAATTACCCTGCGTAGGGTGGGATCCTAAAAAAACGACGGGACCTATATTATTTAAAAACTCCCTGACTTCCAACGGGTTGTGATTGTCATCGAAAACAAAATTCCGAATCCAGCCGAATACATAATCCGCATGGAAATAGGTGTTCTTGTATTCCGGAGGGTAATCACCTCCCGTGTACCAAACACCGCCGGTGGAGGCATTTCCAGTAAATGACTTGCCCCGTAAAAGAGACGAACCGACCTTGACTATTGAGCCATTCACCATGCCTCGTGCTGCTTTCTTGCCATGCTCCCAATCGATCTTTGGTCGTTCATGGACGGCAGGCGCATAGGTCTCATCATGGTAGTCGGTCAGGGTAGTGAGACCTTCGTACTTCGGCCAACCAAAATTTTGTCCCGGGCCTGAAATCACGTTCAAGTCTTCGTGGAGACCCCAACCAACATCGCCGAAATAGAAGGCACCCGGGTCGCCTGCAGCGGGGTCCAGGCTGCCGGTACCCGGCTTCCTGCACATGCGGTAAGGATTGCGAAGCCCCAATGACCAAACCCTCGAACGGGCGGCGCGGGGAGCGGCAGGGTCGAAGAAAGGATTGGACGAAATGCCATCCCCCGTGTTGGGGTCAATGCGCAATATTTTCCCATTTAGGGAATTTAAAATTTGGGCACGGTAAGCGCCTATATTTTCTTCGGGAGTGATAATGCTATCTGCTAAAGCCTGTGCCCAATAGGTCCCCGGGGAAGAACCTTCATCCACGGTGTCATAACTCGCTCCATCCCCCATGCAAACCAGCAAGGTTTCGTCTGACCCGAAAACCAAAGAGCCAACTCCATGCGAGAGGTACAAAATCGGCATGCCGGTCTTTTTGGTCTCGCCGATTAAAACGGTTCGGTTTTTTAAATCAGTCTTGGTGAAATGGCTAGCAGAATCGGCTTGAAATCGAGTCACCCGCCCAATGGTGGCATTGAAATAGTCATTGGCATCCGGATCGTAGGAGGGGCTGCCATAGTGGAGGAGGTAGTGCCGGTCAACCACGTAGCTGAGGTAGAAATAACCATTTTCCAAAAAATTGGGGTCTAACGTAAAACCCAGGCATCCCACTTCTGACCAATCACCCACTTCTTCGCTAATATCTATCAGCGGGTCAGGCAATTTCACTCCGTTCTCCACAATCCAGACCCTGCCGCTTTTTTCCAAAACATACATCCGGGCATTGGTGTCCCAATCAAATACAACTACATTATCCCAACCATCTATGAAAAGCTGATCTACAAAACCGGCTAACTTCGATGTTTTTTTTTGAAAAAGCAGGAGCGACGCAAATGCAATTAGAAAGCTGGCAACGATTGCTGACAAAACAGTATTCTTGTTCATGCTAAATCTTCATTTGTCCCAAATCCTAATCAGTCGTTGCTTTACATGAAAAATGCAATAGCAAAACCCAGGTTCGAAAACGGATAAAATAGTATTTTTCATAATTTGTGATTGGTGATTATCCTTAATATTTCCTTTGACAAAAGAATTGATAGCAACAATAATAAAAAGGATTTTCGACCATTAGAAAGAACCTGTAAATTGGAAATACGCTTCAATAACCTCATTGTTGCGATTGTCTTTTGCAAACAATTTCTTTTCTGTGAAATCCCACTTCTCCTTATGAAATAAGGGAAAATAAAATTCCTGAGAGGATATCATTTTTTAAATAAAGAAAGGGTGATTCCTTCATAAAAATAGAGGAAGGAACCTGCCTTGATTCTTAAAAAAAAAATAGAGCAACGGGTGAGTGAGAAAAGACTAAATGGAACCGCAAGGTAGGAAATTCAGGAAAATAACGAAAAAATTAAAATGTAAATTTGGAGAAAGCAGTCGCCATCAGAGGGAAATCCCTGCCACCCCCCCCAATCATAACCCCGACCCTTTCAATTCCAATCTGGTGCGATTAAAAGACGGCGCTGATTCTGTCTTTTCCTCCTTCAAATTTTGAATTTCAATTCCAATCTGGTGCGATAATCTTTTCACTCCGAATAACAAAACTCAAAATAAGCGCACTTTTTACAGAGCGAAGCATCTAT
>CAZJYF010000536.1:0-3217 GCA_964549665.1 uncultured Saprospiraceae bacterium | reverse complement strand
TTACTCATTCCAAATTGTGCATTCGGTGAGTTGCTTTTTTTGCTCTAAATTTACGGACTTCATTCAACAGTTTTTGGAAAAGCCTTTGCGGGGCTATTTTCCCGACAGTTTTTGAAAGTATTCTGGTGTTGCCTCGGTGGGGTGGTTTTGTGGGAAGGCAACGAGGTGATGCCTGAATACCGACCATCAGGCATCACCTCGCTGCCCCCTCGTCCTCCTACCGCCGGGGCAACACCTGATGGTCTCAAAATGCTATCGAGTATTTGTAGGTGATACGAGCTCAGATGATGATTTTATAATGGATTTTTTTATGTATTAACCCAAATGAGGAAGATTCTTCTAATACTACTTTCTTGCGGTCAGGTTTTTTCGATGTTTTCGCAGCCTCAATTTTTCGTAAGCCCAAATGGCAGCGATAACAACAACGGCACCTCAACAGCCACCCCTTGGAAAACTGTCCAAAAAGCCTGCGACAATGCTACTCCGGGCAGTGCGGTGAATATTATGGCAGGCACTTACCATGAAAAGGTGGAGGTAAATGTTTCCGGCACGGCGGGGAATCCCATTACTTTCAGAAATAACGACAGCGATTTGGTCATCCTCGACGGAACGGGTATCGCATCGCCTGATGCCATCCTTGGAATTATTAATCAAAGCAATATCATCATTCAAGGTCTGACCATAAAAAATAACGAGCGAAACGATGCCCAGGGCATCCTCTTGCAAGGTACGTGTCAAAATGTTGAACTGCGGAACAACGACATCAGCAACATCAATTTCTCGGCTGACCCCAGTGCAGAGGTAAATGCCGGCACCAACAGCCAACCCATCATCGTGTTTGGCGCCGATGGCACGGATGCCATCAGAGGGCTTGTCATTGACGGAAACATCATCCACGACTGCCGGACGGGTTTCAGCGAAGGGCTTGCCGTCAATGGGAATGTGGATGGCTTTCAGGTGGCCAACAATATTGTTCGGGACATCACGAACATCGGCATCGATTGCATCGGACATGAAGGCACTGCTCCAGCCAACGACCAAGCAAAGAATGGTTTGGTGAAAGGAAATACCGTTTTCAACTGCAGGTCACCGATTGCTTCGGCAGGCGGCATTTACGTGGACGGTGGTAAAGACATCGTTGTGGAAAACAACACGGTTTATCAGTGCCAATGGGGAATCGAGGTGGGTTGTGAAAATGTTGGAAAATCCGCATCGGGCATCAAAGTCCGAAACAACCTCATTTACAATAATGACGACGCGGGCATCGCCTTGGGAGGCTTCGACTTTCCGGGCAATTCAGGCAAGGTAACCACTTCTTTCATCAGCAACAACACCTGCTTTGGCAACGACCTCGACAATGGCGGGGTCGGAGGTATTACCGCAGAACTCAATATTTCGTACACCGAAAATTGCAGCCTGGAGAACAATATATTTTATGCTTCCAATGCTTCCAATCTGCTCCTTTTTGTCGACGATGTAGGCTCGGTCAATTTGAATTTGAATTACAACCAATATTTCACCTCCGGCAATACTTCCACCGTTGAATTTGAATACGAAGGGACTACCCATGTTGGTTTCAGCAATTACAAAAGTGGCAGCGGACAAGATTCGAATTCCATTTTCAACGACCCTCAATTCGCGAATATTTCGATACCTGATTTGCACCTCACCGCCTCTTCCCCTGCCCTCGATGCAGGCAATCCCGCGTTTACTCCTGCAGCGGGCGAACGAGACATCGACGGCGAAAGCCGGGTTCAAAATTCGAGGGTGGATATCGGCGCCGACGAGTTCGCGGAACTCGTTGCAGTGACGAATTTGGACGAACAAAAAGCAAGCCTCCGAATTTACCCCAACCCATTCAAGGAAACGGCGGTTATCGAAACGTCCGGCCTGATTTCCAAGGTGGTTTTGCTCGAAATTTACAACCTTGGGGGCGAGTTAGTTAGGCGTTTGCCGCAAATGAGTTCAGGGAAATTGGAAATTCGGAGGCAAGGCTTAGCGTCGGGCCTTTTTTGGTTGAAAATTACAACCGCCAACGGTAGGGTCTTTACCACCAAAATTATTTTACTTTGAGGATGAAGTATTTAAAAATGGAGAACCAAACTAAAAAACACGAGTACGATTACGTCATCATCGGCAGCGGGTTCGGAGGTTCCGTGAGCGCGTTGCGGCTTTCCGAAAAGGGATACAAGGTGTTGGTCATAGAGAAGGGGAAATGGTTCAAAGCCGAAGATTTTCCAAAGACGAATTGGAACCTGAAAAAGTGGCTGTGGCTGCCTGCCTTTCGGTTTTTTGGGATTTTCAAAATGACCCTGTTTCGGCATGTTTCGATACTTTCAGGGGTGGGCGTCGGCGGCGGTTCCCTGGTGTATGCCAATACTTTGCCTATACCCAAAAAGGAGTTTTTCCGCAGCGGAAGTTGGCAGCACCTCGCCGATTGGGAACGGGAACTGCAACCGTTTTACCAAACTGCCCTCGAGATGCTCGGGGCAACTCCTAACCCCCAATTAGAGGTAGGCGACCTGGCCTTAAAGGAGCTTGGAAGCGAAATCGGGCGGGAAGCTCATTTTGGTCCTGCGCAGGTTTCCGTGTACTTTGGGGAGCCGGGCAAAACAGTGGATGATCCTTATTTCAAAGGAAAAGGACCTCGGCGAACCGGTTGTATTTTTTGCGGGGGCTGCATGACGGGCTGTCGCCACGACGCCAAAAATACGCTCGACAAAAATTACCTGCACCTCGCCCGACAATTGGGGGCTAAAATCAAAGCCGAAACCGAAGTTTTTGATGTCGTTCCTCTCGGGAAGGAAGATGGTTCGGAGGGTTATCTCGTCAAATCCAAGTCCTCCACCAATCGTTTTCAAAGAAAGGGTACCGTGACGGCCAATGGAATCGTCTTTTCGGGAGGGGTATTGGGCACGGTGAAGTTGCTATTGAAACTTCGAAGAACATCCCTCCCGCGCCTTTCACCCAAAGTGGGCAGCGATGTTCGAACAAACAACGAGAGCCTCATACTGGTCACTTCTTTTGACAAACAAAAAGACTTTTCGCGCGGCATCGCCATAGGTTCCATTTTGCATACCGACGAACATACGCACATCGAGCCTGTGCGCTATGGCAAGGGTTCGGGTTTTTGGCGGCTGTCGGTTATGCCGATGGTTTTTGGCAAAAATGTGTTCATCCGCGCTGCTAAAATTTTGACCGATTGGTTTCAGAACCC
>CAZJYF010000535.1:0-3226 GCA_964549665.1 uncultured Saprospiraceae bacterium | reverse complement strand
CGTTTTGCTGCATGAAGCGCTAGAAGAATTGGATGCCAAACACTTTGACGGCATCCCGGAAGAATTGATTGCTAAAGAAAAAAAACTGAAGAAACAAATTGGTTATTACGAGAAAATGCTGTTCAAAGAAAAATTGAAGAAACAAAAGGCAGACAGCACAAAAGTTGATCGTTTTAGGGAAAAACGGCGCATCTACAAGGCAAGGATGAATGATTTGGTGGGACAATTGAAGGAAGACTATCCAAATTATTTTCACCTGAAATACGATTTTTCAATCGCTTCCATCGATCCTATTAGAAAAGCCGTCCTCACCCCCTCGAAAACCCTGATTGAATACCTCGAAGGCGATAGCAATATTTTCATTTTTAAAATCAATTTGGATACGGTCGAATTTTACAAAATCAAAAAGGACTTCCCTTTGAAAGAGTGGGTGAATCGGATGGCAGAAGGCTACCGGCTGTTGGGGGATAAAAAATCCTTCAAAATCCACCTGTCCCGAACAGTATCTCGACTATGCGCACAAGCTATATGAGAAACTGTTTGCGCCACTTCTGGAAAATGGCGATAGCTTAAACGAAGAATTGATTATTGTGGCGGATGGTGTTATAAACTATATCCCGTTTAACGTCTTATTGAAGAACCGGGAAGAATACACAAGCTCCAATGATTTCCGGTCGCTTTCCTATTTGATAAAAGATTTCCAAATATCGTACACCAATTCTGCTACCCTTCTTGTCAAATTGAAGCGTGAAAACGGAAACGCAAAAAGTAAAAAATCATTCATTGGGTTTGCTCCGGAATTCACTCAACAGGATGATACGTTTGCCACTATTTCTGAGTACAGAAGCCGGAACATGGGTGCTCTAAAATGGAATCAGGAAGAAATAAAAGAAATTCAAAAAATCTGGAAAGGGAAAACTTATTTGGGGCAAAAAGCAACCCTGGGTGCCTTTATCGAGGAGGCTGCTGATTACAGAATCATCCATCTATCCACCCACGCAAAAGTAAACGATGAAAACCCGAAATTTTCATTTATTGCATTTAACAAAACACCGGGAGAGAAAGACACCGTCGACTCCACGCTATTTGTTTCGGACATTTACAAGTTGTCCTTGCCAGCCGACCTAGTTGTTTTAAGTGCTTGTGAAACGGGATTTGGAGCGTATTACAAAGGGGAAGGCATTATGAGCATGGCAAGAGCATTCACCTATGCGGGCTGCCGAAGCCTTGCGGCTACTTTTTGGAAAGCTGATGACAAAGCCACTTACGAAGTCATGAAAAGCTTTTACCAACACCTCCGGCAAGGACAAAGCAAAGACCGGGCATTGCGGAACGCCCAATTGGATTATTTGAATAATTCGGTGATAAGAGATGAGTTGACCTTTCCATATTATTGGGCGGCGGTTTTTCCAGTGGGAGATATGAGTCCGCTCGAAATGCACGACAAAGGTCTTGCCCTTTATTATTGGATGGCAGCATTTTTTTTGTTAATTTCGTCGGTTTACTTTTTAGGAAAAAAGCGCCTGAAATTCAATTAAAATTTTTCCACAACAGGCTATTCATTTTTTCCAGCACTTCCTACCAATAGGGGCAGCAGGTTTGGGGAAACTGTAACGTAAATGTCGCATTCTGAATTTTCGAATCCTCATTGGGGCGCACAAGGGTAATACATTCAATTCCAGCAAATTTTTCTTAATTTTGTAAAATAAAAATTTGAAAAATATAACTTCCGAAGAAATAGCAGAAAAAAGTAGTTCCATAAACGCCCAATAATTTTGCGCAGGTACTCAACTTTGTCTATCAAAAAAACAGGTTTATGAATTGGCAAAATCATATCATAACGGACCCAAAAATTTGTCATGGTCAGGCTTGCATCAAGGGGACAAGAATACCCGTAACCGTAATACTTGACAATCTTGCAGCAAATTTCTCCATCGAAGCAATTCTCAAAAGTTATCCAACCTTAAGTAAAGAAGCTCTTCAGGCTTCCATTGCCTATGCCGCCGAATTGGCAAAAGAAAGAGTTGTTTGTTTACCTTAATAACATGAAGTTCAAAATTGATGAAAATCTTCCTGTCGAAATAGCTGAATTGCTTCGGGATGACGAATTTGATGCGATGACCGTCAATGAGCAAATACTTTCAGGAGAACCTGATTCCATTATTGCAGAAATTTGCCAGCGAGAAGAAAGGGCTATCGTGACCTTAGATATTGGATTTTCAGATATACGTCGCTATCCGCCTGAGGATTATTTTGGCATCATTGTCCTCCGACCAACAATGCAAGACAAACAATCCATTCTTGATATTTTTAAACCCGTCCTTCAACATTTGAAAGGAGAACGACTAAATGGTTTCCTTTGGATTGTCAATGAGAAAAAAATTAGGATTCGGGATTAATTTTCATTCATTTCTCCATGATTTTATGGGATGGTAATTCGGTTTTTTTTTAGTATGTGGCGGTAGTTTAGGCAAATCAAAAGAATTGCTTCGAGTTCGTAATGAATTGAGTATTCACACGACCAGGGTTCGGAGAAAGATAGGTCGAGTTGACCTTTCCATATTATTGGGCGGCGGTTTTTCCCGTGGGAGATATGCGTCCGCTCGAAATGCACGACCATGGTCTTGCCCTTTATTATTGGATGGCTGCGGCTTTCCTGCTAATTCCGGCGTTTTACTTTTTTGGTAAAAAGCCACCGAAACTCAGTTGAAAATCTTCCACCACAGGCTATTCATTTTTTCCAATACTTCCCCTGAACGGGCATGATAAAATGAACGCGCAGGAGTGTCTCGAACAATTTTTTCCAAAATAGAGCGTGCCTCGATGGGTTCGCCGGTTTGGAGATGGCTTAATGCCAAATAAAATAGCGCCTCTGTCTTTCTATCGGGAAATCCTTCGATAATCGTATTCAAAATTGGTTCTGCCTCCTCCCCCTTTTTCAATGCTAGGTAAGCCGCACCGACATAAAATTGGTACTCCACATTTTCGGCAAAACCGGGCAGTGCCCTGAACAACTCGATTGATTTTTCATAATTCCCGTCATCGTAGGCTTCAATTGCTTTATTCCGCTCCACTGAGCCTCTGTTGCCGGAAATCTCCAAATGAGCGAACTTCTGCACGATTGTATCAGCAGCGAAATTTTTTTTCAAAAAAAGAAATGAACCGATGAGAAATAGCGGAAGGACAATTGCAGCAACGACTCTTGACACTTTTCTCATTGGAATAA
>CAZJYF010000534.1:0-3233 GCA_964549665.1 uncultured Saprospiraceae bacterium | reverse complement strand
CACCAGAGAATACCCTAATTTTGCCTTTTTCCGCTAACAATATCCCATCCGATTCACCATGCTATCAAAGACGACCATTTCGTACACCGGAAATTACACCATCCGAACCTACGAGATTGACAGCCGGAAAAATGCTACCGTTCCGGCACTGCTCAAGCTGATGCACGAGGCGGCGATGCAAAATGTCATTAAATTGAAGCTATCAGTTTGGGATTTGGAACGCATCCAAATCTCCTGGGTATTGATGCGTCAGCATCTAAAAATCAATCGATTACCGATTCTGGGTGAAAAGGTAAAAGTGCTCACCACCCCTGCGGGTTTTGAAAAGGTCTTTACTTATCGCGATTACAAAGTCTTTGACGAAAAAGGGGATGTCCTCGCTTATTCTTCTTCAACATGGCTGTTGATGAACACCCACGAGCGGCGCATCACCCGCATCCCCGGTTTTATTTTGGAATACCAAAAAGCCATGCCCTCCTCTTCCGACTGCCTCCCAAGGCCAAAAAATAAATTACCCAGATTCGAAAAAGCGCATTCGTCCAAATCTTTCCGCGTAAATTGGCACGACCTCGATTTCAATCAACACATGAGCAATGTGTTTTACATACAATGGATGCTTGAAGCGATGGAAGACCCCATGATTCTGAAGGGTAAACTCAAAGTTCTCGACATCCTCTACAAAATGGAGGGCAGGTGGCACGACGAATTGGTTTCGGAGGTTCAAAAACTCGACGAGCATACTTTCCTTCACCGGCTGGTGAGAAATCAGGACGGAAAAGAATTGGCCCTGGCACAATCAAAATGGGAACTAGCCGATGCTATCTAATTTTTTTCGTTCTTTGATTGTGTATGGAAATATATTCTAACACATATTTTTTTGAAACACATAGGAACATAGAACACATAGTTTGTTGATAATCAATAAACTATGTGTTCTATGTGTTTTAATAAAAGTATGTGTTAGAATATACTTCCACACACTATCAAAGAACGATTTTTTTTATTGTTTTAAAACAGCCTCGATGGTTCCCACCAAATGTTGATCCACCACTTTCAATCCTTCGGCGGTATTCGAAAGCGATTCATTTAATTTGGTGACCTCAACGGGCAAGTGCCCGGTCTCGGTTTCAATGGCGCGCAATCCAAACCTCAATTTGGCGAGATAGCTTTGCCCGTCGCCGCCAATGCTGGTCAGCAGGGCAATGATGGCACGCAGGTATTTAACCAAAACGAAGACCAGCAGCAGCACGGCGAGAATTGTCAAAACCATCAATAATACATACATAGCGGTCATTTTTTATTGTGTTCTAAAATACAATCCGGACAACCGGGACAACCTTCGGCATGCTGTTGAATGGCGGCCGTCCCTTTGACGATATTGCCGGCAGATTGATAAATTTGGGAAACCACGCGATTGGTCGTTGACAGGAATAAAGGAATTTGAATCGTGTTATTCGCCGTCAATTTTCCCTGCGTCCAGATTTCTCCGGCTGCTTGGTCGATTTGGACCGCCGTTTTTCTGATTAAGTTTAACAAAAAAGCAACTACCCCAATGACGACCACTCCAATGACCAGGGAAACGCTCCAAATTATTGTGACTGCATCCATGTTTTAATTTTTTATCGGAAATATAAATCATGGTGATTTTCCAAATCACCATGATTTAGGCCAAGGCCTCCGCCACCATCCCGGCATGGGTTTCTATCTCACCCGCTTCTTCCAGAATATTGCCGGCCACTTCGTTGGTCTGTTGCAAACCCCAAATACTGTCCGTATTTTCTTTGATTTGAGTGACGATAGCCAGGGCAGCTTGCGCAAGCCGAAGAATTCTCCGGGCGGCATTCCAAACCAATAGCAACAAAGTAGCTGCCGCTAAAACGATGACCACCGCAATGCCCAGACCGATATACCATTGATTAAATAAAGCACCATCCATAATGATTAATTTCTGAACCCTGGTTTCGGGCTGTTTTTAAATTGCAATTTTTCGTACGCAAAATGGGCTACTTTTTTCAAAAGTCCGGGTTCATCCACATGCCCCCAACCCGAAGGAACGTGCCCTTCCTTGTTCCATTTGGTAGTTCGATTATGAAAAGATTGTGTCATCTGGCGAAGGTTGCGCACAACGAAACCCGTCGTCCTTGAAATAGTGGAAGACACCACGGTGCCGGGCGCCGTTTGATAAAAAGGCGCAAAACTATCCGGGAAGCCCGGCATCGTGCAACCAATGCAGGGTGCGCCGACGTTCATGCAGCCGCCGGAATGGTTCAAAGCTCCCCGTTTATTGATGTTGCATTGCACCACAGGACCCCAGCATCCTTTCTCCACCAAGCATTCCTTATCGCCGTATTCTTCGGCAAAAGTACCTTCTTCATAAAAGCCTGCCCGTGTACAGCCCCTGTGAACTGTTTCATTGAACAACCAAGACGGCCGCCCCAATTCATCGAATTCCGGCAAGGGGCCAATACCGTGAAGAAATAATAATACAGCCACTATTGTTTCCGTGATATTGTCTCCTTGAGGGGCACATCCGGGGATGTTTACGACTGGAAGGCCTAAGGCGCTTCGGTAGTCTTCTCCCAGAAAATCCATTACACTTTCCGCATTCGTCGGATTGCCGGCTGCTGCCGGAATGCCCCCCCAAGTGGCGCAAGTGCCCACTGCAATTACCGCGGCTGCATGTTTGGACATTCTTTCAATCCAACTGGCGGAAGGAATCGGTTGTGGCTCCCCGTTTTCATCTTCATCAGCCCCCAGTCCCGACCAATATCCCCCCGATTGACCAGCAAGGCTTTCGTCCATGATTGAACCCTCGCAAATCACCACAAAAGGGGCACCTAAGATTCCCTTCGCTGCCATACGAAAAGGCTTGATAAATTCTTCCCCCGCGTTCACTGCCAGTACAGGATGGTGTAACACTACTTTTGGAGCGCCCGGTACAGCCCCATTGACCAAATCCTCGACGGAAGGACTGCTTGCCCCAACAGCTGCAATGGAGCAGCCATCACAACTTGCCCCCGCTATCCAAAAAGCATGGACTTCTTGTATTGCATTCGGTAAAAGTGACGAAGTTCCGTTGGATGAAGGCATAATTCTATTTTAGCGATACCAAGATTTACAAAATTTCTGGCAATATAAAATAGTTGAAATGCAAATTAAAATTTTATTGGAAATTCTGCATAGAAAATGTTTTCTAATCAACTGTTTTTTGAATTTTAGAAAATGTTTTCTAT
>CAZJYF010000533.1:0-3238 GCA_964549665.1 uncultured Saprospiraceae bacterium | reverse complement strand
GTCCAGTCGCCAATGTTATCGGCATTTTGCTCGTACTCCTTGGAGGGATGATGCTAACGGGCTTACCCTTTGCGTGGTATTTTCAAAGTGGTGATGGAAAGGCTTTGCTGATTTCTGCTGTTATTTGTATTGTAAGTGGCATCTCGATATGGTTGTTAAAGGGCAAAGGGGTTACTACTATCAACAAACGGCAGGGTTACCTCATCGTTTCCCTGGGATGGATGGCGATGGTGACCTTTGGAATGATACCCTATTTGGTCAGCGGCGTAATCCCGGACATTACCAATTCCTTTTTTGAAACCATGTCCGGCATGACTACTACCGGCGCATCCATCCTGAATGATATTGAAAGCGTGCCCAAAGGAATCCTCTATTGGCGCAGCCTCACACAGTGGATTGGCGGGATGGGAATTATCGTTCTTACCGTCGCCATTTTCCCACTGTTGGGCATCGGCGGTATCGAACTGTTCACCGCAGAAGCCCCAGGACCAACCTCCGACAAGATACACCCCCGCATTCAGGAAACCGCCAAACGCCTTTGGCTACTCTATGTTTTGCTTACGGCAATTTTGACAATTACTCTTTTTTTCGCGGGCATGACCTTTTTTGAAGCGATTAATCATGCCTTTACGACGATGGCTACGGGTGGATTTTCCACCCAAAACGAAAGCATGATGGCTTTTAATACCCCTGCGATCCAATACCCTGTCATCCTCTTTATGTTCCTAGCGGGAAATAATTACACTGTGACCTATTGGGGAATTACCGGACGGCTAAAAAAGGTGTGGCACAACGAAGAATTCAAAGCGTATTTAATTTTTATCTTAGTGCTCACCATTTTTGTTTCCCTATCGGTTCATTCGATTACGAATTCGACCTCTTTTGAAAAATCTTTTCGCGACAGCTTGTTCCAAATCGTTTCTATCATCACCACCACAGGCTATGTGTCAGCCGATTACACCTCCTGGTCTGCGGGGCTAACTATGCTTTTCTTTATTCTGATGTTTATTGGAGCTTGCGCAGGATCTACAAGTGGCGGCATCAAATTTATTCGCGATTTGGTGCTGGTAAAAAATTCTTATCTGGAGTTTAAACGGCTCATTCACCCCCGTGCCATCGTCCCTTTAAAGCTGAACGGTCAAACGGTAGCGCCGAGGATTATGACCCACATCATCATCTTTTTATTGCTTTACATGATGATTTTCGTGTTGGGTTCCATCGCCATGAGCATTCTAGGCTATGATTTTGCAACGGCGGCAGGCGCCGTGGCTACCTCTTTGGGAAATGTAGGCCCCGGAATCGGGAAGGTCGGTCCTGTCGATAATTTTGCCGATCTGTCAAACGAGGCGAAGTGGCTTCTAAGCTTTTTGATGCTTTTGGGACGACTCGAATTGTTTACCATTTTGGTGTTGTTCACGCCATTTTTCTGGAAGTCGAATTGATGCGTCAAAGGGCCTTTGTGGGATAAAATTTCGATATGTCAAGTCTCCGGACTTGGCGCGATACATTACACACGTCTGAGACGTGATCGATAGATATTCCAAGTCTGGAAACTCAGAACGTAGAGTTTTTGGTTGAGATAGCTGAGGTTGTTGAATAGTTCAGATTATCACAACCTCTCAACAATCTCAAATTTCAAAAATTTAATCCACGATAACTTTCGGATTGCCTAATTTTGCCAACATGCAATATTCCCGCCACAACCTGACCGATACCATCGTCGCCTTGGCTACTCCTCCCGGGACGGGTGCCATAGGTGTTATTCGCCTTTCCGGCAAAAGGGCCATCCAAATTGTCAACCGGGTATTCAAAAATAAAGACCTCAGCCAACAAAAAAGCCACACCATCCATTTCGGCTGCATTCGCGATCAAACCGACCACATACTCGATGAAGTGTTGGTCTCTCTTTTCGTCGCGCCAACGTCATACACTGGCGAAAACGTGGTGGAAGTATCCAGTCACGGCTCAAATTACATCATTCAACGACTCATCCAATTGTTCGTAGATGAAGGGGCACGTCTGGCACAACCCGGCGAATTCACGCTCCGCGCCTTTTTGAATGGCCGCATGGATTTGTCGCAGGCAGAGGCCGTCGCAGACCTCATTGCCTCCACATCTGAAAGCGCCCATTCCATTGCCCTCAAACAAATGCGCGGTGGCATTTCCAATGAAATTCAAAAACTGAGAGAAGAACTCATCAACTTCGCCAGCCTGATTGAATTGGAGCTCGATTTTGGGGAAGAGGAGGTGGAATTTGCCGACCGCAAAGAACTGAAAAAATTGGTTAATAAAATTCAATCCATCATTCATTCACTCCTCCAAACCTTTCGATTGGGTAACGCCATAAAAAAGGGAATCAGCACGGTGATTGCCGGTCGCCCCAACGCCGGAAAATCTACCCTCCTGAATGCCCTCTTAAATGAAGAACGCGCCATCGTGTCCCACCTCCCCGGCACCACCCGCGATACGATCGAAGAAGTGTTGAATATTAAAGGAATCGAATTCCGGCTGATTGACACCGCCGGTATCCGCGAGGCCAAAGACCAGATTGAAGCCGTCGGCGTTGCCAAGACTTTTGAGAAAATTCAACAATCCGCGCTCTTCGTTTATATTTATGATGTTTCGGAATTATCGGCAGTAGAAGCGGCTGCTGATGTGGGAAAATTGCAAAAAGAAGGCGTGCCATTGTTAATCATTGGGAACAAAATCGATAAGCTGCCTCCCGAAGAATTGTCATCCAAAACCAAAGCTTGGGTATCTGGCAAATATTTGCGCAAGCCGGCGACCCCAAAGACGCTCTTCATTTCCGCCATCCAAAAGGACAACATCGAACCGGTGCGGCAGGCTTTGTACGATACCGTCCTTTCGGAAAAATTGAATCTCGAAGGAACCATCGTCAGCAACGCCCGCCACTACGAAGCCCTCCAAAAAGCATCCGAAAGCCTCGACGAGGTAATGACAGGAATGAATGTCGGCATCACCTCCGATTTGATCGCCCTCGACATCCGCCGCGCGCTGCAATTCCTCGGTGAAATATCCGGGCAGGTATCAACCGACGATCTGTTGGAGAATATTTTTGGGAAGTTCTGTATTGGAAAGTAACTAGGAAAAAACAAAATATATAAAGTATCAAAAAAAGCCTCGTAAAGCCATTGTTTACGGGGCTTTTTTTATGTTCTTATTTTTTTTATCTCTTTTATTTAGTAATTAGTTTCTTTATTTTTGTACCTTTATTGTA
>CAZJYF010000532.1:0-3246 GCA_964549665.1 uncultured Saprospiraceae bacterium | reverse complement strand
TGGAAGATGAAAGCCGTTTCGATAGACTCTTCACCGTCAGGGTCGGAAAACCCAAGCCTCCGTCGTCCAACTTCTGGAAGATACCCAAAGAGGAAGACCAATACCTATTGGAAAATTTCGAGTGGTTTTACTCACCAAAGGATGATAAATGGGGACTTCGCCGTCTCGATGATGGCGGCATTCAGATAGAACCCACCTTCGACGAAGTTCGGGTACTTCCTAAGCTGGGCTTGACCCTTGCAGGCATTGAAACCATGGAAGAGCACGACTTCGACCGCACTTCCTACCGCTTTGAAATGGCTTACGGTTTGGTGAATAATAAGGTCGGCCTGCTGGTAAAAGAAGTGGATTTGGTGGACATCCGTCTAAGTGATTTTGATAAGGGTTACCCGGTGGCACGTTGCATTTTCCTGAATGGCCGGCATGGCTTGATTAATCGAATCGGGAAGGTCATTTTGAAAGATTTTGCCTTCGTCGGAGACTTTCACGATGGCTTGGCCAGGATGAGCGTGCAAGGCAGGCTGTCGGGCAGCCTTTCTGAAAAGGGAAAAAGTTTGGGCGAACTGAATGATTATTTGAATGCCCATTTAGCTCCGGTTTTTAGGATCGATTACACCCTTTTCGACCGGCAGTTTGACCGCGAAGCCGTCGTCACCTGCGACAACTGCCTGTGGGGTTACCTGGATACGCTGGGCGAAACCGTCGTTCCTCCTCAATATTCTTTTGCAAAGGATTTTGTCAATGATGTCGGCATTGTCGCCTGCGGCAATAAATGGGGGATGTTGAGCAAAAAGGGACGGGAGTTGATTCCTTGCCATTACGACGAAATTGGCTTTTTGGAAAATACAAACAACAAAATTATCCGGATTTATCAGAAAAATGAAAAATGTGGATTAATCGATACCTTAGGGAGACTGACGGTCAGTTTGCGATACGACCAAATCGGTTCATTCAGCGAGGGTCGCTTGGCGGTAAAACGAAATGGCCGCTGGGGTTTTGTCAACTCAACCGGACTCGAAGTAATTCCTTGCCGCTTCCGGGCAGTGAAAAATTTTAGCTCCGGTTGGGCGGCGGTAAAACTCGGAAACAAATGGGGCTACATCGACAAACTGGGAGACGTGGAATTGGATTTTCAATTCAGCCGTGCGGGGAATTTCAAGAATGGTTTGGCCTACGCCAAAAAAGATTCCGAACGCTTCGGCTACATTGATAAAAATGGAAAATGGTTCATTCCGCCTAGGTTTACGGAGGCCCACGATTTTGACAAGGGGCTTGCACGGGTGCGCGTGTTGTCAGGCAATTACAATCGAATGGGGCTGATAGACCTGCATGGTGCCTACCGGGTTCGTCCAAAATTCATTGACATTTCCGAATTTAACAAGCATGGTCTGGCAACCGCAAGTTTTGGCAATGGATTAGTAAAATATGCGCTCATCAACAGAGAAGGCATCTTTGTCAGTTCGCTGAGGTTTCGGGAAATTGGCCCTTTCAGCGAAGGCTTGGCAAAGGTTCGCCACAAAACGGGTTACGGCTTCATTGATACCAAGGGGCAGTTGGTCATCCCCGGTCCTTATTCCAAAGCCGGGGACTTTTCGGAAGGCAAGGCATTCGTGCAAAAAGACGGGCAGTGCGGCTACATTGACCAAAGGGGTAGGGAAGTGGTCGATTTGAAATTCTCTCGCTGCATGGACTTCAGGGAAGGCAAGGCGGTGGTTTTTAAGGGGAATAAAAAGTCGGGGCTGATCGATGAATCAGGTAACTTTCTCATTGAACCGGGCATCAACCGGATGCTGTTGTTCAGCGAAGGCCGTGGGTTGGTCAGAGACGAACGCTACCGCTTCTATTATGTAACCGATCAGGCAAATCTGTACGATGGTTATTATCAAAAAGCAGGGGCTTTCCAAAATGGGGTGGCGGTGGTTCAGATTGATGGCCGTTGGGGCATCATCAATCAAAACGGCATCGAAATCATCCCACCTAAATACGACAAAATCGAGCAGTTTAAAAATGGCTTTGCCAAAGTCCGCATCAAAGGATTCAACGGCTTGAGCAATCTGCAGGGTAAGCTTCTCGCCGAACCGGACTACGAATATATCAGCTATGCCGGCGAGGGTCTTTTCCGCGTGGAACAAGGCGACAAAATCGGGTATTTTGACATGAACGGAAACTGGATTTGGGGGCTGAATGAGTAGGGAGAGAGTGGTGATTTTCTTTTTTTCATTAAATTGGCAACTATAAAAATTTCCAATATTCTAGTTTCCGAAAATTTTTTATTATTGAACGAGTCCTCCAAACAATATCGATACAACGAATACGACAATTTTGCTTTCCACCCCTACAATGTCTTTTTGGTGCTGCTGTTGAGCAGCATAGGGGCTTTATTTATTGCTTTTTCAGCGGCTTTCGTTTATACAAGGGTGCAAAGCGGATTACCACCCGTCAAATTGCCGAACCTCTTCTTTTTTAACACCTTGGTATTATTAGCCACCAGCCTTGCGATGAGAAATGGAAAATTTGCTTACAAGAAGGATAAGGCAACCCATTTTCAGCGCGTGTTGCTCATCACCTTGCTGCTCACTCTTCTTTTTTTTGGGTTGCAAATAAGCGCGTGGATGCAGCTTTTTGACCGGAATGTTTTCCTCACTACCGACAATTCTGCCTCATACCTTTACCTACTTTCCGGTTTGCATTTCATTCATGTGGTGGCTGGGCTGCCTTTTTTGTTTTCGTTTCTTTTGACTGCCCGGAAGCGACTAAAAAAACCGGTCAGCGGGCTTGTCTATTTTTCCGACCCAGCCAAAAGTTTAAAGCTTCGACTCCTGTCTATTTACTGGCATTTTCTGGATGGGTTATGGCTCTATCTGTTGCTGTTTTTCCAGATAAATTATTGGCTGAGGTAGCGGGTTATCGGATGTGCTAAATTTGATAATTTAACGTGAAATTTGGGTAGATATTACTGATTATCAATAACTTAACCCCGGAGGGGTGATTCCGTCTGTAGGAAATTAGATTATCCAATTCGAGCGCCTTTAGGTGCGGAACTTGGGGGACGCACCTAAAGGCGCTAAACCCCTGATTATCACACACCTACTACAAACGGGGTCACTCCTTACGGAGTTTTTTCTTATCCAATATTCACGTAAATTTAGCAAATCGGTCTTTTCGGTGAAGGATATCTGTTTCCCGTTCCAAAAAAAAATATTCAAAAAACATTGGTCGACACTTTCCATACCTGATAGACGCCAA
>CAZJYF010000531.1:0-3249 GCA_964549665.1 uncultured Saprospiraceae bacterium | reverse complement strand
GAAAAAGAGGTTTTCAAGCCCATCCGGGAGGGGCGCGTGGGGATGTACGTTTGTGGGCCGACGGTGTATAGCGACGTGCATTTGGGTAATTGTCGCACCTTCGTCAGTTTTGATGTCCTTTATCGCTATTTGAAATATTTGGGTTACAAAGTTCGATACGTGCGGAACATTACGGATGTCGGGCATTTAGAGGGAGATGTTGATATTGGAGGGGAAGACAAGATTGGGAAAAAAGCTCGCCTGGAAGAATTGGAACCGATGGAAATCGTGCAGCGATACATGAATGGGTTTCAGGAAATGATGCATATTTTCAACGTCCTACCTCCGAGTATCGAACCCCGTGCGACGGGGCATATCCTTGAACAAATCGAGTTGGTGCAGGCGATACTCGACAAGGGCTTTGCCTACGAAAAAAACGGTTCCGTGTATTTCGACACCCTCAAGTTCGCCAAAGATACCGGTGCTTACGGCCGATTATCCGGTCGCAAAATCGAAGAATTACTCGCGGAATCGAGGGATGATTTAAAACATCAGGACGAGAAGAAAAATCCAACCGATTTTGCCATTTGGATAAAAGCGGACCCGCAACATATCATGCGTTGGAAGTCTCCCTGGTCGGAGGGTTTCCCCGGCTGGCATCTGGAATGTTCGGTGATGAGTACTAAATATTTGGGAGAGACCTTCGACATCCACGGGGGTGGCAATGACCTGAAATTTCCCCACCACGAGAATGAGATGGCTCAAAACCACAGTGTTTGCAATCACGGGCCTTGCAACTATTGGATTCACAGCAATATGCTGTTGATGAATGGCCGGAAAATGTCGAAAAGCGATGGCAACACGATTAGCCCACAGCAATTGTTTGCCGGCGACAGTCCCCATGTATCGAAGGGTTACAGTCCCATGGTGGTTCGATTTTTCATGTTGCAATCGCACTACCGAAGTACGCTCGACCTGACGGATGACGCCCTGCAAGCTGCCGAAAAAGGCTATCGCCGCCTGTTGGAAGCCTACCAAGTTTTGCAAAGCCTTCAACATCCGGGATCCGGCAATGCCGGGGAGTTGGATAAAGAAATCAACCGGCTAATCGAGCAGGTCTTTGCCGAGATGGACGATGATTTTAATACCCCAAAGGCCCTTGCCCGCCTGTTTGAATTGGCTCCAAAAGTGAATGGATTGAAAGACGGAAAGCTTTCCTTTGATGAACTGACTGCCCAAACCCTGAAACGCCTGCAACAAACTTTTACAGACTTCATTTTCGACATCTTCGGATTTTTGGAGGAAACAAAAACAGGCAGGGCAGATAACGGGGTTCTCGATGGCTTGATGAATTTAATAATCGAGCTGCGACAGGCAGCCCGCGCCCAAAAAGATTGGGCAGCCTCGGATCGCATCCGCGATACCTTGAAAGAATTGAATATTCAACTGAAAGACGGTAAGGAGGGCACGGGTTGGAGGAAGGTTTGAAATGAGAAGTCCTTGGTCATCGATGGTCATTTGGCTATTGGTCATTTACCGAAGCCTGGAGGTCGGTTAAAAAGCAGTAATTCTGGATGGGGGGTTCCTTTTTTAAAATAACTGAGCGGATTCGGGCGTTCTTCTTTTCACATCCTAAAAGCTGCAACTCTGACTTCGAAATTCTTGTTTAAGATAAGTTTGGAATAGTATCTTTCCTCCCTGAAAATTTTGTTTTTAAATTTTCAGGAAGGGTGTGCCTTCCTTTTTGCAAGTCCAAAACCTATTTTCTAACGA
The DNA here is from genome assembly GCA_964549665.1 of uncultured Saprospiraceae bacterium. Lineage (GTDB taxonomy): Bacteria > Bacteroidota > Bacteroidia > Chitinophagales > Saprospiraceae > CAZJYF01. The sequence goes on along the minus strand of CAZJYF010000531.1, from coordinate 1,497 downwards.
CCAACAAATTGAGTCTAAATAATCGTCATTTGCCATTCTAAAAAAAATCATCACCTATTTTCTAATTCTCAATTAATTGTAACAATGACCAATGACTTCTTAACAACAAACCGCTGATGGAAAAAATCAAAATTTTATGGGCCGATGATGAAATTGACCTGCTAAAGCCCCAACTGTTATTTCTCGAAAAGAAAGGTTACGAAGTAATCACCGTGACGAATGGCCACGATGCTTTGGAAGAATGCAAGGATTCCAATGACCTCGACGTAATCTTCCTCGATGAAAGTATGCCGGGGCTTACGGGGCTGGAAACGCTTGCGAAAATCAAAGAAAACAAGCCCGACATACCAGTGGTGATGATCACAAAAAATGAAGAAGAATACCTCATGGAGGAAGCCCTGGGTTCTCAAATAACGGACTACCTCCTCAAACCCGTCAATCCCAATCAAATTTTGTTGACGATGAAAAAAATTATCGACAACAAGCGCCTGGTGCGGGAAAAAACTACCTCCGATTATCAGCAGGAATTTCGACAATTGATGATGCAAATTAACAGCGGGCTGGATTTTGAGGAATGGGTGGATGTTTACAAAAAACTCGTCAGTTGGGAAATCAAAATCGATAATTCCGATTCCACTCAAATGAGGGATATTCTCTCCACGCAAAAAAGTGAAGCGAACGCTGAATTTTCAAGATTTATCATCAGAAATTATGTTGATTGGGTCAACGCCAAAGTAGAAGCCCCCGTGATGTCAAATACGCTGATGCGCCGGAAGATTTTTTCGGAATTGAAGCCGGAGGTGCCCGCCATCATGTTGTTGTTGGATAACCTGCGCTACGACCAATGGAAAATGATCCAACCGATTTTCACCGAGATTTTTCGAATAGAAGAGGAGGATTATTTCTATAGTATCCTGCCTACCTCTACCCAATATAGCCGCAATTCCATTTTTGCGGGGCTGATGCCCTCAGAGATTGAATCCTATTACCCCGATTGGTGGATAAACGATAACGAACAGGGGGGTAAAAATTTGCACGAGCAGGATTTTCTTTCCGAGCAGATTCGACGCACTTTCAGGAAACCTATCCGCTTCGATTACATGAAAGTTACCAATGTGGCTCATGCCAAAGAAGTGTTGGACAATATTCTAAATTACCTCCACAACGATTTGACCGTCATCGTTTACAACTTCATCGACATGCTTTCCCACGCCCGCACGGAAATGGAAGTTTTGAAAGAATTGGCGGGGGATGAAAAAGCGTATCGCTCGCTTACCTATTCCTGGTTTGCCAATTCACCGCTTTGGACTGCCCTCAAACGAGCCGCCGAAAAAGGCATTCAGCTCATCGTGACCACCGACCATGGAACGATCCGCGTAAATACACCTTCAAAAGTCGTTGGCGACCGGGAAACGACCACCAATCTGCGGTACAAGGTGGGCAGAAATTTGCAATACGAACGGCGGGATGTGCTGGATATTCCCGACCCTAAGAAAG
>CAZJYF010000530.1:0-3255 GCA_964549665.1 uncultured Saprospiraceae bacterium | reverse complement strand
TCGAAAAACCTTGTCGTAATAAGCGACAATGTCTAAACCGATGCCGCCACCCCATAAAAGTTGATTTCCCAGAGAGTTGTTTTCCTTGTAGAAGGGGTTGTTGACGAAGCCGAAGTCGTTGTTTAGGGAGAGGTACCATTTGACCGGCATCACTTTGAAGGGTTTCAGTGGCATGGATTTTCCCAAATCGAAGGCGAAATTAAAAAGTTCGAAATGCAGGCTTGTTTTGGTATAGGCGTAATCCAACCCATCGATGACGTAGAATTCGAAACCCCGAATAAAGTCCGCCTCGTAACCCAAAGCTCTGCTGTTAAAGTAGGGCTGCTTTTCTCGGATCAGGCCACTCTGTCCTTTCCCGACCCACTCCACACTCCACTTTTTATTGATGGGGAAATACTGTTTGAAACTAGCGGTCAGTGTAAGTGCATTTAAATCGTCAAACAAACCAAAGCCATCTTTTCTCAGCGAAATCGAAAATAAATTTCCCTTCAGGGGGTAGGGTTTAATATCGCGTTTGTCAATCGTCAACGCATAGGATATCGAGAGGTATTGTTGTCGGAGACGCTGCAGCAGGTAATCGGAATTCAACTCGGAATTGACGCTCTCGTCGATTCTGATTTGGTGATATTGAAAGCGGACGCGGTGGTAGGTTTCCAATTTTGGGCGATAGCTGAAACCAATGCCCGCCCGGAACCTCTTCCGCAATACATTGTCTTCGTCTCGCCGGTACTGCAATTTGTCGCCAATGGTGTTGAAGCCAATCTCTTTATTGCGCGTGTAAAGCAGGTTGGTGGAAAGCCCGAAGGTTTGGGTTCCGTTGATGAAAGGAAGGGTGTAATCCAGTTCGTATTTTTGCGTAAAACCATATTGGGCCACCAATTTCAACAAATCCCGCCTTCCCGAAAAATTTATGTGATAAAACCGCAATCCGAAATTGATGCGTCTCAAGGAACGGTTATGCGTTGTCCACCATTCGTTAAAATTCCGGTCGGCTAATTCAAAAATTGGGAAGGGGTAGATGTACCAGTTTTCCTCAACCGCAATTAGGAGGTCTAATTTATTCGTGGCAAGTTCCCAGCTTTTGATGTTGATTCTCGCCTGCGTGAATAAACCGGTATTCATCAATAGCAACTGATTGCGGGCTAATTGTTCCCCCAAATTATCCAAAGAAAGGGTGTCGCCTGTGTTGAAATCCAGTTCCCGGAGAATGATTTTTTCCTTCGTCCGGTTATTTCCTTCGATGAGAATTTTATTGACGACAATCTTGTCCGTTTGGGAAAGCAGAAAAAGGGGACACAATTGAAAAAAAAGCAGCACCATTAACCAACCAAACCCTTGTATCCTCAAAGAAAAACCTGGATTCCAACTGTTTTTCAGGAGGGTGGGGGCGTTGCTACAAATGCCTTTTGGATGAGGACGGGCAGGGGCAAGAGGTCTATGGAGGATACAATTCCACATGATTGGCGAATTTACATCTTTTCCAAATCATATAAAATGGTGGGAACGATGCCTAAGAAACTAAGGTTTTTGCAAATTGGATTAGAAACTGAAACAGAAAAGGCACTCGCAAAATTATTAAGATTTCGCAAATTTAAACTTCAAGAAGTCTTTTGTGAATTGGGAATTTGACGGAAGTGAGAATTTCCACCTTCTCACCCCCTCTATTCCGCGTAAATGCTTTCAATTTCGCTTCGGTGTTTCTCCCGAATAACCCGCCGTTTCAGCTTCAGCGTGGGTGTCAATTCACCCGGCGACCCATCCGCTTTGACGGGTTCCCAGGAGACATCCAACAGTCTGAATTTTTTGATTTGCTCGATGTGGCTGAAAAGGGGATTGTACTTGTCCACTATCTTTTGGAAGCGGGCGATGACTTGGGGATGGCAAATTATTTCAGCCAGACAAGTCCACTCGATGGCGTTTTTAGAACACCAGTTTTTCAAGGCTTCCTCTGCGGGAAGGATGAGGGCGGAAACGAATTTTTTCTTTTCTCCCACCACCATAATTTGTTCCACCAGGAAATCTTCTTTGAATTTGTTTTCAATCGGCTGCGGTGCTACATATTTCCCGCCCGAAGTTTTGAGCAACTCTTTCTTTCGGTCTGTAATTTTTAAGAATTTCACCCCGTTGGCCCCTTCCACCAATTTTCCAATATCGCCCGTGCAAAACCAACTTTTCCCATCGATTTCTTTGGTGACTGTAGCCGTGGCTTCCGGCTTTTTGTAGTAGCCCATCATGATGTTGGGGCCGCTGGCGAGGATTTCGCCTTCCCCTTCCCGGTAGTTGCCGTCGGAGGGGTCAATGATGACTTCCACCCCCGGCACCAAAGGTCCCACAGATCCAAGCAAAGCACCACCTTTTTCCAACCGGCCCAACGCGAGCGCAGGGGCTGTTTCCGTCAGCCCGTAACCTTCCCGGATGGGGATGCCTGCTGCCGAAAAGACCTTGGCCATCTTCACCGGGCATGCCGCAGCCCCCGTGATGATGCCTTTGATATTCCCTCCCATGGCTTCGCGCCATTTAGAAAAAATCAACTTGTCTGCAATTTTCCATTTTAGGCTTTCCCAGCCGTAAAATTTTTTGCCGTATTCGTATTGGTTGGTCAGGCGCAAAGCCCAGAAAAAAAGCATTCGTTTCACACCTCGCAAAGCCAATCCCTTACCATAAATTTTTTCATAAATCTTTTCCAACAGGCGAGGCACGGTCGTAAAAAAGTACGGTTTTACGGTGGCGAGGTCTCCCTGTGGGCCTCCTAAATTATCCGTTCCGGTATAAGCCACGCTACAGCCTTGATACATGTAACTGTACGAAACATTGCGCTCGAAAATGTGGCATAGCGGCAGGAAACTCAGCACGCGGTCACCCGGTTCCGTTGGCACCAAGGTTCCTACCGCCAAGACGTTGCTGACGATATTGTGGTGGGAAAGCATGACGCCTTTTGGATCACCGGTGGTTCCGGAAGTGTAGATGATGGTGGCTAGGTCAGATGGTTGGATGCCTGCTTTTATTTTTTCCAATTCCTCTGTCGAACCCTCTGCCCACATTTCCTCCCAGGAAGGGACGTCATCCCGGTCGTCAAAAGAGTAAATGGCTTTTAAAGAAGGCACATTTTCCTTTGCTTTTTTAACTTTATCCACCGAATCTCCGGCACCACAAAAACAGTATTGTACTTCTGCCTCATTGAAGATGTATTCGTATTCTCGGGGACTGATGGTTGGATAAACGGGTACATTGATGGCCCCGATTTGCAGCATTCCC
>CAZJYF010000529.1:0-3260 GCA_964549665.1 uncultured Saprospiraceae bacterium | reverse complement strand
TCCTTTCCAATATCAGCCTGTTGGATACTCGAAACATAGATAAGGTTTTTGAAATCGGATACCAGACAGCAATGGAAGAAATGGATAATATTCTAAACGCACTTCAACAGCCAAAATCCGTTTTTCATTCCCACGAGACCTTTCCAGAGAATCATTTTTCATTAACTACCCAAACTTTGCTAGATGGTTGATAAAAGAGAAACCGGACCCGTTGAAATTTTCCAAACTTTGTTTTTCGCGCTGGCACTTGGCTGTTTGCTTGTTGCCCTTGCCACTTTATTTTTTGGACCAAGCAATTTTCTTCAAAACAGCCCCTACCCTTTTCTGGCGATTGTCGTCGGATTAATTTTCCTGTTAAAATTTACTCGAAAAAGGGGGGAATAAGAAGACAGAATGCACCAATAATAATTCACTTAGAAAGGGCAGCCTCCTACTTCCTCAAATTTTTTATCCCCTAATCATTTTTCGGCAGTAGAAACAGCGTTTTACTTTTTCCCAATCTAATTTTGACGAAAAATTCAGGGTAGCACCACCGTCCCCAATTGCCGGGCCAATTCATCGCGGATTTCAATCAATTTCGCTTGAACCCTAATTATGCGAAGCATCTTGGAGGCGTCTTTTTCTGATTTAAGTTCTTTCAGGCGTTGTTGATTTTTTCCGCACATGCGGATGATTTTTCTTAATTTGAAACGAAGCAAAGCACTGAGGCTGTCCTGTGTGAAATTCAATTCAGGCATCTTTTGAGTAGTCAAATATATATCGTAACGGTCTTCCCAGCCGGGGCTGTAATCGTAGGGCGATTGCAACAAATCTATCGCCAAGGAGCTAATTTCCAAGTCTTTATGATTGATAAAATGGCTTGGGTTCAAAGGTTTTTTGTCCATCAGCAATTGAAGGCAATGCTTGGCAATTTTTGTGAATAATTGGTTGTCAAAATCATCTAATACTTCTTCGATGTTGCTCAAAATGTACTCTGCCACAGAGATGTTTTCCTTTTCATCAAAAATTTCTCCTCCCGAAGCGATGAGGAGGCGAATGATATCCCGCTCCTGAAATTCATCCCCGACGCTAGGTTTTTGGACTGCGCCGGGTGGAAGGAGTTCAATATCCGGTTCCGGAAGGCCGGTCACAACCCCTTCGACCAAGGTGTCAACATGCTCCTGTTTGTCTTCCCGTTGTCTAAGTTTCCGCTCGTTTTCGGTTCGCTTTTTTTTGAGAATTTGGCGAACCATTTTGTTCATCTCATTGACCAAAACCTGTTCCTCGATTTCCATCACTTTGGCACATTCTTTCACGTATAAAGAGCGCTTGATGGGGTCCGGTATTTTGGCGATGCTGCTCACGATGTCCTTAACAAGTGCAGTCCTTTTCACCGGATCTCCGGCTGCCTCTGCAAGCAGGAGGTCGGTTTTAAACAAAATGAAATCCCGCGCCTGTCCGTTGATATATTCTTTAAAAGCATTGATCCCCACTTGCCGCAAATAGGAATCAGGATCTTCTCCTTCCGGCAATAAAACCACCTTGGCGTTCAGGTTCCTTTCCAGCACCATGTCCAAGCCCCGAAGGGCAGCTTTCACACCCGCCGGGTCGCCGTCGTAGAGAATTTTAATGTTGGGTGTAAAGCGTTTTATCAAACCGATTTGCCCTTCGGTCAAAGAGGTGCCGGAGGAAGCCACCACATTCTCAATGCCTGCCTGATGCAGGGAGATGACATCGGTATAGCCTTCCACCAAGATGCACTCATCTGCCTTCCGGATGGCTTGTTTGGCAAAAAAGGCCCCGTAAAGAGCCTTGCTTTTGTTGTAAATTTCCGTCTCAGGGGAGTTGATGTATTTTGGGGCTTTTACATCCTTCACCATAATGCGACCGGCGAAAGCAATCACCTTGCCCGAAAGATTGCGGATGGTAAATAAAACCCTGTTCCGGAAAAAATCGCGACCGTATTGGGTCGTCAAGCCCAATTGTTTGAGTAGCTCAAGTTGGTATCCCTTTTTGATGGCTTTTTGGGTGAAGGCATCTTTCTCTCTCAAGGCAAAGCCCAACCCAAACTTTTTGACGGTTTCCTCCCGGAAGCCTCTTTCCTTAAAATAATTCAAGCCGACGCTTTTGCCAATATCTGTTTGAAAAAGAGTGTCCTGGTAATACTTTCGGGCATATTCATTGACGATATAGAGGCTCTCTTCCAATTGCTGTTCGGCCAACATTTCTGGCGTTAATTCGAATTCCTCGACTTCAATATGGTACTTTTTGGCCAAGTATCGAAGTGCTTCCGGGTAGGTGAATTTCTCGTGTTCCATCACAAAGCGCACCGCGTCGCCTCCTACACCACAGCCAAAGCATTTGAAAATATTTTTGGTAGGAGAAACCGTAAAAGAAGGCGTTTTCTCGTGGTGAAATGGACACAATCCAAGCAGGTTCACCCCCCTTCGCTTGAGGTTCACAAAGTCCTGAATGACATCTTCAACCTTTACCGTTTCGAGGATTTCCTGAACTGTTTTTTTTGGAATCAAAATATTATTCTTCTTTGAAATTTATTATAAAAATGCCTTGAAAATGGTTTATTGGATGCCTTTCAAAAGTAGTGCTATCGGGTGAATTACGCTTTTGAAAATTTTGATTTCAGGATTTTTAATCCCGGAAAACAAACCATTCAAAAAACATATTTTAATTTTTCATCCATAAAATTTGTCAAAAAAGATTTGAAAGCCATCGGCCCCTTCCACCTTCAGTATTTCTGAAACCAATTGGAAAAATACTTCGGCAATTGGTCTTGCTTAAAGGTAGGGCAATAATTCCAAATTCGACTTTAGGAACCATGACAAAATTAATTTGCCTGTTTAAAAACCATTAAATAGCATTTGGTTCGTCAGTCACATCTTCCTCTTACAACTAATTCGAAATTAGTACATTCGCATTTCTTTTTTTGGTGAATTGCAGTAATTTAAAACCAATCCCGCAAAAGTGAAAATTACATTCCTAAATTTATGGAAAATAAAATTTTATTTGTCCTGTTGCCCATCAATGCGTTCATGATATTTGCCTGTGGAAGTAACGAGGATACCACCCCCACGCAGGCATCAACGGTAGGCTCCTTGTCCATTTCAGATATAACGGTAAAAGAAGGGAATGCCGACAAGAGCGTTGAATTTGCGGTAAATTTGACCGGAACGAACCGCACTGAAAATGTTTCCGTTCGTTTTGATTCCCTGAATGGGACCGCCGAAGAAGGAACAGATTTTAAAGTAGTTACGCAGGGTGCT
>CAZJYF010000528.1:0-3262 GCA_964549665.1 uncultured Saprospiraceae bacterium | reverse complement strand
ACGCTCTAACCAGCTGAGCTACCGCGCCTGTTTTTCTTCTGCTGGCTTGAATTTCTGACCTTCCCGACTCACAAGTCGGGACGCTCTAACCAACTGAGCTAGCGAACCGAAAAGGGACAGAATGTATCCCTTTTTTATCGGGGGTGCAAATATCGGTTTTTTGAGTTGTTTGCGCAAATCTTTTTGTCAATTTCCTAGGCGAACTAAGCCCGCTTTGGCCTGCTGGTGCAAACCGGTTTTATATTCGGAGGGTTTGATGGCAAGGCACCGATTGAAAGCTGCTTTGGCTTGTTGTTTCTGTTGCTGACATTCGTAAATATGCCCCTGTTCGAGGGCAGCACGGCAGGCATAATACCAACCTTCGCGTTTTCCATCATCGATGGTTTTTTGATAATAGTAAAGCGCCTGCGGATAATTCTTCATTTGTTGCGCGATACGTGCAATCCGGTAATTGAATTCGAGTTGGTCTTTTTTGGCAGCAAAATCGTCGGCCATTTTGAGTTCTAGCAGGCTATATGCTTTTTCGAAATATCCCCCGTCGAACAGCAGGCGGGCCTTCAACAGCAACACATTGGGAACCCGGTTGGATTTCGCTTCCTGAAGGGCGCTTTTATCGCTCCCGACAATGGCATAACCTTTTGATTGGCAAAATCTTATAAAATACTCATAACCTCTTTGGTCGCTCTGTAGCAAAGAATGCCAGGCGAGTTTTTGATAAGCATCCTTGATAAAATTTCTGCCGGAAAAGGAATCCAAGAAGCGGTGCAAATAAATATCCGCATCCTTATCCAGGCGCTCCAATTTGGACAAGCCAAGCATGTAATCCAGGTAGGGAAAAGGAAAGAAGGCGCTCCCCGCAGGCCGGTTTTCCAAAATGCGGATAGCGGTTTCGCCCCGGCCGGTTCGCATGGCAACATTGGCCACAATAAAACAATCCATGGGATTGGTTTCGGGCCGCAAATTACTCGTATTAATGATACTCCATGCTTCTTTTTTGTCATTGCCGAGATGGAGCATGAGGTAAGCATAGAGCACATAAATTTCTTCCTCGTAAATGAAATCGTGCTGTCGCGAATAATGCACTACCTCTCTCAACTCCTTTGTTCCCTGAGCGATGGTTCCGGATAAGCTGCTAAACCACCTTATTGCCCATTGGTATCCATCGGGAATGGTGCCGACCATAGCATGCAAAATGCCGAGGTCTTTCTTATTCGGCATGAAATCAGGAAATTTTTTCACATTCCTGTTCAATAATTTGAAGGCTTTGTTCACCTCAAAAAACGCGGTGGTAAATTCTTCAAATTTCAAACGTCCAAGGGCCCATTGGAGGCGAATGTCTGCTTGCAAATAGAGATAATAGGGAGAGTTTTGGTCTCCTTCTTTTATCTTTTCCAGCCGGCGATCGCGATTCTTTTCCAGCCGATCAAATTCCGCCTCGTCTTCATCGATGTACACCCGGAAGAAGTCCATGTAATTTTCGACGTGGTAAACCAATAGATTCTCCGGGTCGCTCAATTTGATTCGGGCAATGAGGGTATTGGCTTCCACAAACCGAAGTTGAATGGTTTTTTGATAAGCTTGTTGCATGAGGGGAGTCCATTCAAAGCGTTTTTCCGAATGGGCGACAAGAGAAAAGAAGCAGAAGAGAAGGATGAACGACCGGTTTTTCATGTTGAGGGGCACAATTTACGGGAGTTCATTAGTCATTGGTCATTGGGTCATTCTTCGCCGGAATGGCTGTGACTTGTTGGTTTCTTTTACGTCAAAAAGTTGCCGACTAAATTTAACCAGACAAATCCTTTGATTTTGGAAAAAATTAATTCGCCTAAATGGGCAGAAGAAAAACAAAAATAATCCTATCGCCTAGCTTCCCCCTAACCGTGCCTTTACTTTGCTTCTGAGGCTGTTTCTGTTTTGGGTTCAGCTACTTTTTTTCCCACCTCCCGGATATTGTCATCTACTAAAATGCGGCCGCAATGTTCACAAACCATGATTTTCTTTCGCATGCCTATTTCTAATTGCAATTGAGGGGGCACTTTGTTAAAACAACCGCCACAAGAATGGCGCTCCACCCTGACCACTGCAAGCCCGTTGCGATAAGACCCGCGAATTTTATCATACGCTTTCAGCAGGCGGGGAGCGACTTTCTTCCTTGCGCGCTCCGAACTCCTGCGCAATTTCTCTTCATTTTTTTGGGTCTTGACGATAATCTTCTCCAATTCGACCTTTTTCCCTTCCAAATCGCTTTTCTTCCCATCCAGGCGTTTTGCCGTCGCCTCTACGGTTTCAACCTTTGCTTCTTTAATTTGCTCTATTTCTTTTATTTTTTTTTCTGACAATTGGATTTCCAGCCGCTGCAATTCTATTTCTTTGGTCAATGCCTCGTGTTCGCGGTTGTTTTTCACATTGTCCATTTGTTTTCCGTAACGGACAATGAGGGCTTCTGCCTCCATGATATTGGCTTTATGCCTGCTGAGTTCACCTTCCAAATCTTCCACGTTTTCCTTTAGCCGATGGAGCCGGGTATCCAAACCCGCAATTTCATCTTCCAAATCGTGTACTTCCATCGGAAGTTCACCTTTTAATATTTCGACCTCATCTGTTTGAGAATCAACTAATTGAAGTTCATAAAGCAATTTGAGGTTTTCGGCTACGGTCAATTCTTTTGCCATGTTTATTGAAGGACTGAGTTAATGGAGAACGGCGGGTTTGGGAGTAATAACCCAACAGTCCAAACCCGCTTTTCTGCATTTATTAATAAAAATAATTAACAGGATTCGTATTTACTTTTGTCAAATGAGCCGCAAAATTACTAAATTTTTGAGAAATTAAACCATGCAATAATTCAATGGTAAATTGTTCGCTTTCGTAATGCCCGATGTCGGCGATAATAATTTTCCCGTCGGCGTCGAAGAATTCGTGGTATTTGAAATCGGCGGTGATAAAAATGTCTGCCTGTTGGGCTCTTGCTTGCTTTAATAAGAACCCACCGGAACCCCCACAAAGTGCCACTTTGGAAATGGGTTTACCCAAAAGCCCGGTATGCCGAATGCAAGCGGTTTGCATGGTTTTTTTTAAAAATTTCAAAAAGAGAAGTTCCTCCATTGGTTTTTTCAATTCACCAATCATGCCGGAACCAATTTCTAAATTCACGTTTTCAAGGGAAAAAATTTCAAAATCGGGATTCGGGGACTTTTGGTTTTCCCGAAGGGCGCGCAATATGTGCCCCTTGTTTGCAGAAGAAAAAATAACTTCGAGTTTT
>CAZJYF010000527.1:2029-3267 GCA_964549665.1 uncultured Saprospiraceae bacterium | reverse complement strand
TTCATGTGTCCCCTTCACGGCATGACCCGCACAGAAAAAAAACAGAAGTTTGATGAAATCATTGACTTTTCGGGCGTGGAGAAGTTCATTGACACCCCGGTGAAAAAGTATTCGTCAGGCATGTACGTGCGATTGGCCTTTGCCGTGGCGGCGCATTTGGAGCCGGAAATCCTGTTGGTAGATGAGGTGTTGGCGGTGGGGGATTTTGAGTTTCAGAAGAAGTGTTTGGGGAAAATGGAGGAGGTATCAAAAGAAGGGAGAACAGTTTTGTTTGTGAGTCATGATATGAGGGCAATTAATTTTTTATGTTCAAAGTGCATCCTTTTGGTAAGAGGAGAAATAATTAAAATAGGGTCTCCAGAGACCACCATAAATAAATATCTAAAGAGCGTTATAAATAGTGGATTCACCAATCGACCTCGATTAAAAGAAGTCATTGGTCTTCTTCCAAAAGATGAACATTTTGAATTTTTGGATTTGTGTGTTCTTCAAAAATTAACGAAAACCCTTCGGGTCGAAAACAGAGAAGATTTTGAAATTCAGATTTCTTTTAAGGTATTGAAAAGGATTATTGGATTCAGGATAGAATTTGATATTTGCGACCACAATAACACCCTATTAATTAAGAGCTTGAACGATGAAAAGGAACAAATGGGAATTTCCATATCCAAAGGTTTTTACCAGACTGTTGTTACGGTTCCCGGCAATATTTTAGTAGGAGGAAGAGTGTACTTGTTGAGGGTACACGCCGGAATTTATGATGTAAAAAAATTTCCTCCTGAAGAAGGGTTAATTATTCCACTTGAAACGGAAGAGACCGGATTTTTTAATAGAAAACAATTTAAATTTCCCTACAAAGGGCAATTGACTTTTGAAAGAATCAGGTGGGAAACAAAATGTGTTCAAAAAAATGTCTAAAAAATTGACCTGTTTTTTCAATGATACTTCTAAAGGTGGTGGCGCCGAAATTCGAGGAGTCTATTCAAAAAAATCATCGCAAATCATCTTCCTTCAAACGCTGTAAAAATAGATACTGAAGCACATATTTGTTCTGGCACAAATGAGGTGGCTAATCATTGGAAATCCTGCCAAATTTTTGCTTTTTAACCTATGCCTCATTTATATACTCAACTAAAAAAAGGACAAAGAAATAAAGAAAACATCACCGCTTTTAGCCAAGCGTTTGGAAAAAAGAATGGTTTGTGAAGATGTTTGCCAGTTCGGGAAGTTCGGATGCG
>CAZJYF010000527.1:0-1929 GCA_964549665.1 uncultured Saprospiraceae bacterium | reverse complement strand
TCCAAAAATCAAAATAGGAAATGAAAACAAATTACCCATCTCGGCAATTGTCGTATCCTGCAATGAAGGACATCTTCTAAAAGATTGCCTTAAATCAATTCAATTTTGTAAGCAAATTGTAGTAGTTGACTTGGAATCAACTGATAATACTTATGAAATTGCTTCAAAATATGCTACAAAAGTTATTGCACACGAAAAGGTAAAAGTGGTTGAATATGTAAGAGAATGGATTCAAGACAAGGTTGCTTATGATTGGATATTCTTTCTAGACCCTGATGAAAAAGTGAGTTTAAGTCTTCAAAAAGAAATTCAAGATTTTTTCTCAACCGATTTGTCAAGGTTGGGTATTGTTCAGTTACCCTGGCAATTTTTCTTTTTCAACAAACTTTTGAGGGGTACGAAATGGGGAGGAAAGGAGTAATATAAAAGTTCATTGATTCACAGAAAAAGGGTAAGTTGGTCTAATTTTGTCCATCAGGGTTACAAAATAAAAAATGGATTCAAAATAACCCAAATTAAGAGAGTCTCGGATAACTATATTCGCCACGATTGGGTTCAATATCTTCCAAAATTCATTGAAAAACATTTGAGATATATTAAGGAGGAAGGGAAGGTTAAACATGAATTGGGCATTCATTATTCAACAAAAAACCACTTGTTGGAATCAATTAAAGCCTTCAAATCCTGCTTCTTATTACATCAAGGATACAAAGACGGTTTATTAGGTTTATTCCTCAGTTTCTTCTGGATGTGGTACGTTTATAGAAGTTGGAACGCTTTAAAAAAATATCAGAAAAATATTGAAACCGGACTTCATGATTAGTTCACCAAAGGGTTTATTAGATTTCCTCCCAATAAAACTAGATAAAACACCCGGTTGGCCCTGGACGGAAGAAACGAACCCATTGATTTACAATGAGTTAAAAGAACTACCCAAAATATCCATTGTTACGCCTACCAAAAATCAAGGGGAATTCATCGAAGAAACTATCCGCTCTGTTTTGCTTCAAAACTACCCTAATCTAGAGTACCTAATTATTGACGGAGGTAGTACCGATAATACCCTTCAAATCATAAAAAAGTATGAAAGATGGATTAGCTATTGGGTTTCCGAAGAAGATAGCGGGCAAACTCATGCCATCAACAAGGGTTTCAAATTGGCGAGCGGGAAAATAATAAATTGGATAAATAGTGACGATTTAATTGCGCAAAATGGTTTGTTCAATGTCATTGAATGTTTTGAAAAGAACCCAGACGTCCATTTCGTTCACGGACAAAATTTAACGCTAGATTTGGAAGCCAGGACCCATTTTTTCGAGCCGCCAAACATCAATAATCTAGCCTTAGAATACTTGGGTTCATTCCCCTATGTTCAACCCGCCTGTTTTTATAAAAAATCGGTTTTGAAGACTACCGGCTTGTTGGATGAATCTTTCCACATTACCATGGACAAAGATTTTTTCGTTCGAATTGCATTAAATTTTAATATTAAATATATAGCTCGTCCAATAGCTGTTTTCCGCGAACACGAAAATGCAAAAACCTGCCATTATTCAGAACAATGGGATAAAGAGCGCAAAAAGGTTTTCAGTAAATTGATTAGAACCATGGGTGCTGAAAAGGAAATCATCTCCACTTTGGTTTCGATGGGCATTTATGATTCCGAACGGGATTATTATCCATCAAAAAGAAGATTTTCCCAAAAGGAAATAATAGAAGTTGCAAGCATTTTTTTGAGAGATAGCATCAAGCTAAATTTCTTTGCCGGGAAATTTGAAAAAAGTTAACAGCCTAGCAAATGCATGAAAAAAGTATTGACGGAATATTTTGTTTTAGAGTTGAATTGATATCTAATTTGTTCGGCTATTTATCAATATCACGGATTATTTTTTTTGTCACTGATTCTAAAAAAACTGTTTTTTTTGATGT
>CAZJYF010000526.1:0-3274 GCA_964549665.1 uncultured Saprospiraceae bacterium | reverse complement strand
ATTTCCAAAATGCCTTCCATCTTGTCATCCAGAAAATCCAAAAATCCTGAAAATCCCGATTCAGACAAGATGCAAGAACTGGCCGGTATCCAAGTCCCTTTTTATTTGGTAACTGTCAGAAGCGGAATTTTCAGGATGAAAGGATTTGTAGGATTGAAAATCAGTTATTGGGCAGATGGAAGGCATTTCCAAAATGCCTTCCATCTTGTCATCCAGAAAATCCAAAAATCCTGAAAATCACGATTCAGACAAGATGCAAAAATTGCCCGGTTTCCAAGTCTCTTTTGATATTATCAAACGGAAGAACCCTGCCGTGCATGGCGATGAAAACACCGTTTTTCAAGAAACTGATAGCGCCAATGGCTGCACCGACATTGATAGGTGCATCCGAATTGCTGAATCGTTCCGGGCGCATGGCACCTGTAATAACGATGGTTTTTGTTGCGATGGGTGCTAGAAATTTAGCCGATTCCAGCATCGTGTCTGTGCCGTGAGTAATGATAATTTTGTCATTCTCTAACTGCCGGCAAAAATCCAAAAGATACCTCCTGTCGTCTTCGGTTATGTCCAGACTGTCCTTTTTTAGCACACTAAACAACTCGTATTCAAAAGAAGGATTCAATTTTTCCAGAATCCGTTGAACGGCGGGTTCCTCGATTTCAAAAGCCCGTCCTTTTGTCGTTCGGGGATAGTCTTTGTCGATAGTGCCGCCGGTTTGAAGGAAGGTCAATTTCATTGGAACGGATTGAGGAAATCGCAGGTTCGGATTGCAAATCCTCGCCTGCAGAAATGGAGCAATTCAGGATGGAGACTTATCGGATAATTTCGTACAACTTGTCTAAATTGGGTGATAAAATGATTTCCGTCCGCCGGTTTTTTGCCTGATTTTGTTGGCTGTCATTGGGGGCAACCGGATGATACAGCGCTCTGCCGGATGCGGTGATTCGTTTGGGGTCGACGCCGCTTTTCGTCAGTTCTTTTACAACCGTGGTGGCTCTTTTCACACTCAAATCCCAATTCAAATCGGGCTTGCCGGTGCTATCGGTATGCCCTTCCACGGTGATATCTAAGTCGGGGTTGGCTTTCAACACCTCGGCCAGTTGACGGATGGCTTTTCTTCCCTTCCAATCTATTTGGTCGCTGCCACTTTTGAACAACAGGTTTTGGCTGAGCGATACATGAATTCGTCCGTTCTTTTCAGTTACGGAGAGGTCGGAAGCAGAGAAATCGAATAAAGCTTTGTTTAAATTCTCTTTCAATTGGACCATTTGGGTATCCTTTTTTTGCAAAAGAATTTGCAGTTCTCGAACCTGCTGTTCCAGTTTTTCCTGGTTCACGCGAAGACTTTGAAAATTAGAATCGCGTTCTCCCAACGCGTATTCCATGCCTTCCAATTCGCGCAGTTTCTTGTCCAGTTCGCTCTCGGTGCTTGTCTTGGCAGCCTCCAGGACTTGCTTCTCAGTAGCCGCAACTTTTAGGAGGGCTTTGTTTTGCTCCAATAATTTGTCGTATTGTGTCAGCAGTAATGAATCCTGCTTTTTTAAATGATTGCATCGAACCGTTAGTACTTCCAATTCGCGGGTGGATTGCCGCAATTGGGCTTCGGTAAACCGGAGGTCGGATTCCAGTTGGTTCTTTTCTTCATTGGCGGCGCGGAGGCTTTCGTTTTCATCTCTAAAATGGTTGCGTTCAAATTCTAAATCCTGATATTTTTTGGTGGGAACACAACTCGAAAGCAGGGTCATCATGCTCACTCCCGCTATCAGAAAAGTCCGGTTAATTTTTTTCATTAGAAAGGGTTTTTTGATTTGCCAGATGTGCAAATTTAACAATCCTGCGGCAGGGTTCAAAGGGCAAAGGATAATTGCGGAAAATAGAAAGCGGGAGCCAAAACAGAAAGAACAGAGCGGAACCTGTCTCAAGCGTTCCACTCTAAATATATTATGCCTTTTCTTCTTTTAAGAAAAGTTCCAATTGTTCCGGTTTATTTTGTCCATTTTTTTTCTTCTCTTTTATAAAGGGCAAACGATATTCATCTTTGATGTCTCCATTTTTGGCTAATCTATCCAATATCATTTCATGATATTCGGGGTGAATTTCGCAGCTAATAAAATTTCGTTTTAAGGTTTGGCACAGAACCAGTTCACTGCCACTTCCACCAAACAAAATAAAACAATCGTCCTTTTCCTTTGTGCAAGACTTGATAAGCATTTCTACCAAAGGTAAAGGAATTTGACAGGAATGGAAGGTCTTATCCTTGCTCACATTTTTCACCAAATCATAATAGAACCAACTATAAGGCATCCTTCCTTTGTGCCCCGCCGCAATTCTTGCCTTGATTCTTTTGTCTTCCGGGTTTTGATAGGGGACCGCTACATTGTCTTTATAAAAATTATTTTTTTTGCTTTTCGTGGCGTGCAAAATACTTCGATGGGCAGTCGTAAATCTTCGTTGGCTATGACCGACATTCGTGTTGTAAATCCAAACATACTCTTGAACGTCATAAGCCTCATCATCTAAATATTTCACCCTTAAATGGGCGTTTTGCTTGGGATAATTCATCATAAACAAATTACCCGTCGGCTTTAATACCCGCATGGATTCTTTAGTCAGTTCAATATACCAATCGATGTAGTCATTCCATTTTTGGGAATAGTTTTTTCCCGCATAGTTGATCCCGACGTTGTAATCCGGGTCTCCATAAACCAAATCCAGAGAATTGTTGGGGATTTCTTTTAGAATTTCTAAAACATCCCTGTTGAATACTCGATTTCTATATTTGTTTAAGTTGCGGAGGTTCAATGTAGCAATGCATTTTTTTAAGATGAAATCTAGGATTTTTTCCCTATATTGGGGTAATGGAATTTAGAATTGCGCGATAATTATTTTTGACTAATTGCTTGCTAAACCTGGAATGAATTCACTCAACTCCTCCATTTTGTATTTTTCAATTACATCTCCCTCGAGAATTACCAACAATGTTGCACCATCCCATTCCAAGCTATCAAATGGCTCTGTAGTAGTTTTGAAAAAAGAATATATTTTATCATATTTCTCCTGTAAATTCACCTCCATAACTTTTTGTATTTACCACTTCCTAAAAATTCAATTAAACCTAAATCTCTAAGGTTTTGCAGTTGTTGGCGTATTTTTTCCTTAACATTATGGTTCTTCGGATGTAGCTTTTGTAGTCGATTTTCAAAAAAATAAACTTGTTTTAATTCAAAAATTTGTAATGGAATAGCATCAATTGAATTAAAAACATTGAGTTTCC
>CAZJYF010000525.1:0-3277 GCA_964549665.1 uncultured Saprospiraceae bacterium | reverse complement strand
GGCATAACTCATTCCCGCCACCATGTCGATGGCTGCAAGGAAATTGTCATCTCCGGGCTGACACCCTGGGAATTCTTGTGTATCGCTGGACCCAAGGCTAAGTCCAGTTGGACCAGTGCAGGGTTCATATTCAGGGAAAGGCGCCCCGACATTTTCACCGGACGCCATGCAACGGATTTCGTTTTTATTCGCGCAATCATCCAATCCGCCGGGCAGTTCAAACACGACAAAATCCAAATCATCGGAGGGGTTGGTGGGCGTCAAAGTGAAAGAAAGCGTACCTGCGTCGTTGGCCGTCCAACGGTACCAGGCAGAAGCAAATTCTCCTGCGCCGCCAAAACAGGAAACCGTGTTCAATTCATTGGGATCAGTGCCCGACCCAATAACACTTTCCACGGTGAAGGACGATTTATCGCAAAGGACCACCCCCGTCGGGCAGTCGGAAGAAGGGTCCGGCACCTGATTGAAATTATTGACGCACAATTGAAAAGTCCCGGTATTGTTATTTCGGGCATCCACCCGGATGAGATAGGTTTGACCTATAGCCAACGGGCCGGCGAGGGTCTCGGCGATATTGTTGCCAAAATTATCAGAGGCACAGCCTATTTGTGTCAACGTTCCATTGCAGCCACCACTGTAAATGACGAGTTGGGGTTCTTTAAGTGAGCCTCCAGGAGTATTAACGGATGTATTTCCAATAACCGCCACATCCACATCAGTCGCAACGGCAGTAAAAGAAAACCAAACATCGGTGGTTTCGGAGCCCACCGGCCAGCAACCCGGATTTCCGGCAGGACTAGCCGTAGCGCCCTCATTCGTGAAAGCCCCCACGGCTGAGCAAAAATTATTGACATTGGAAAGAACGGTGGCATTCCCGCAATTGTCATTGGCAGGCTGGGCATATAGCACGGTAAAGGTGGAGAAAGTCAAAAGGAACAAAGACAGGGCGTATCGAAATATCATTCTTCAAAGTTTTTCAAAGATAACGGATTTAGAGGCGCAAAAGTACAGTATTTTTAAAAGAAGGCTGACAAATGTACATAAAACGCATTTCCCAATAACTAACAAAAAATTCAGATGCAAGATGTTCTAAAAATGCTATTTTTGCCAAAATCATAGACCGCTAAGCGACAGTTTCCTATTGGTGAAACATTATGAAAAAATACATCCCCAATTTTATTACGTTGGTAAACCTCTTCTGCGGCTGCTGTGCCCTGGCCAGTGTTTTCTACGGGCAGTTTTTGCAGGCCTTTTGGTTTAGTTTTGCCAGCGGCATCGCCGACTATTTCGATGGGATGCTTGCCCGGTGGATGGAAACGAAATCCCCTCTGGGCAAAGAACTCGACTCCCTTGCAGACATGGTTTCTTTTGGCGTAGTTCCCGGGGCTATTCTTTATATTTTGTTGGTTCATGGATTAGAAGGTGGGGAAGTTGAATTGCCAATGGAAAAGCTCATTATCGCCGCTTCCCCGGCTTTTCTAGTTTCCGTTTTCGCCGCTTTGCGTCTCGCCAATTTCAATCTCGACACCCGTCAGACGGACAGCTTCATCGGCTTGTCAACACCTCCCTGCACCATGTTCACCATCGGCTTGATGCTCATTTATCATTTCGACTCCTTTGGTTTGAAGAACCTGGTTTGCAGTCCTTTCTTTTTGTACCCGACCATCGTGGTGTTGTGCTTTCTCCTGGTAGCCGAATTTCCCATGTTTAGTTTTAAATTCAAACAACTGGGTTGGAAGGGCAATGAAATTCGGATTATCTTTGCTACCCTAGCCGTTTCCATGCTCTTTCTATTGCAGGAAGCCTCATTTTCTTTGATTATCATCGCGTATGTTTTATTTGCATTAATTGACAATCTGTTTATAAAAAATAATCCGACATCTTGAAATTTAGACTTTTGGTTTTTTGACAAGAGATCAAAGAGATTAGCCTCAAACGTCCTTTATCTTTTGTCTCATAATCTTACCTTCTCCCTATGATATTCATCGCCGAAATAGACATCATGCCCCACAAAGAATTATTGGATCCGCAAGGAAAAACCGTTGCCAATAACATGAAAAATCTAAACCTCGACTGCATCGAAGAGGTTCGCATCGGAAAACACATCCAACTGAGGGTGGAGGCAATTTCCAAAGCCACGGCCACTGAAAAAGTAGAAACAGCCTGTAAAAAGCTCCTGGCAAATCTGATTATGGAAACGTATTCCTACAACATCGAGGCCGTTGGCGATGAACGGCCGGGATAAGAGCAATTAAAAATTTAAAATGATAAATTTAAAAAAGGGCAACAATAAGATGAAACACATCAAAATATGCTCTACCTAGTCCCAACCCCCATCGGCAATTTGGAAGACATCAGCTTGCGGGCCTTGCGCATTTTGAAGGAAGTGGATTTGATATTGGCGGAGGATACGCGGGTCTCCAAAAAGCTACTTTCCCATTTTGAAATAGACCGACCCGTCCGTTCTTACCATTCTTTCAACGAACACTCAGTGACTGCGCGCATCATTGAACAGTTAAAGGAAGGCGCTGTCATCGCCCTAATTTCAGATGCCGGAACCCCCGCCATTTCCGACCCGGGGTTTTTGCTCGTCCGGGAATGCGTAAAAAGCGACATTCAGGTGGAATGCCTGCCCGGGGCAACTGCTTTTGTTCCTGCCCTCGCCGTGTCCGGTTTGCCTTCCGATAAATTTCACTTCGAAGGTTTTCTCCCGCACAAAAAAGGCCGACAGACCCGCTTGAAATACCTGGCCGAATTGCCCCACACCTTCCTCGTTTACGAATCCCCCAATCGCTTGGTTAAATGCCTCAAACAACTCGCTGAATTTTGCGGAAATCAACGCCCTGCCTGCGTTTGCCGCGAACTGACAAAAATCCACGAAGAGGTAGTTTCCAATCGGTTGGAAAATTTAATCGCTCATTTTGACGGGGAGAAAAAGGTGAGAGGGGAGATCGTCATCGTCGTGGCTGGAAAACAGGGTGCAGGAAAAAAGTAGCGTTACAATTTTGAAACATTCAAACTTTGGAACTTTAAACAACTTCTGTTACTTTTGCCCCACTTTGCCGAAAGGGTAACCAAAACAAAATTTTCATTTTAAAAAATCAAATTCTATATGGCAGATCATATCGAATATGAAGGCAAAAAGGGGTATTGATTGATGTGTGGTGCAATCGTCCTTTTCTTATTTATTGTCCTTCTAGTTTACCTCTACCGATACAATTTGTAATTTCTGTATTTTTTATCATTGGCAGTATTTAGCTTACCCAAAACCGCTCAT
>CAZJYF010000524.1:0-3278 GCA_964549665.1 uncultured Saprospiraceae bacterium | reverse complement strand
GGTGCGTAACATGAGTTATTAACTTACAATATTCTCCATTCTCCCATTCCAGCATTAAATCATTATCTCCATTACCCATTAAATTCGTTGTAGTACCTTAATAATAATGTTTCAATTATTAGAGTACCGAATTCTTGGCTTACAAAAATTCACCCAACCAAGCTATCTTAGCGGCTCTTTCTCTTTCCCGGTCGTCCTGATCTAAAACTTCCCGTGCATAGTGGTGTAGCCCTTCAAGTGGCTTGGAAGAATGCAGAATTTCTTTTATTCGGTCATCCGAATCCCGTAGGGCTAAAATTGCTTTTTCCTCGGGAAGGGCAACCAAGCCTGCCAACTGTCCGATGTTGTTTCCGCTAAGAATCCTGCTTGTCCGAATGCTCTCGGGCAAACGGTCATAGCCGATGCTTACTTGGGTTACCGGTTGAACGAAGGTGTGGATGGCTTCCCCGCTGGCCCGAACGTAATAAGACCTCCCCAAGCGGCCCATCAAATCTATTTTGTGCGGATTGATGCGATTGTTTTCATCCACTACCTTCTCGTCGATGTGCATTCGAATAACCTCGCAAATGATCAAATGTCCTGCTCCGCCCTGTTTGCCCAAAGTGATGATGTCCTTCACCCGGCACTCCATTTGCACCGGCGATTCTTTTACCCGAAACGGGGTCACAAAATCGGAGGGAAGAGGGGTCAATCCGGCTTTGTCAAACTCGCTGATTTCCGGTGGAAATTGAATGCTCGCCACGGCCATTTGACGGACAATGTTGTAATTCACTACATTGATCACTACTTCCCCTGTTGCGCGAATGTTTTGAAGGGTGTCTTTTGTGGTGTTGTCGGTCACCCGCCGGTTGGACGAGAAAACGAGAATGGGAGGGCTCGAACTAAAGGCATTGAAAAAGCTGTAAGGCGCCAAATTAGGCCGTCCTTCTTTGTCAATCGTGCTTGCAAAAGCAATGGGTCGCGGGGCGACGGACCCCAATAAGAATTGATGCAAATCCCGCGTGGGAGTCGTTTTTGGGTCAATTATCAACATAATTTGAGATTTTTTAAACCAAGTCTCGGTGTGATTGCTAGTCATGCCGAGGCTAAAACTTTGACCGCAGTCGTAAATTCAGGACCTCCGCAATGTGCGCACTTTTTCCATGAAGGTCTGTACAATAGATTCGTCCATTTCATTGGCCCAAAAGCCATTTTTCTTGAAATGGGAACCTACGACAAGCGCATCGCTAAATGGGAGGTAATGGGCTACATTTTCAATCGTCACGCCCGAGCCAATCAGGAGAGGGATATCGCAATTTTTTTTGACGCGTTCGATTTCGTTCAAATCGGCTTCTTTTCCCGTCGCAGCGCCAGTCAAAATGATCCCATCGCTACGGAAATAGGCAGCGGTTTTAGCCGTTTCCACAATATCCACATCGGCAGTAATGGCGTGGGCACTATGCTTCTTCTTGATGTCCGTGAAAATGAGGACGTTCTCTGCATCGATCATTTTCCGGTAACGAAGCAACTCGCCTGCGCAGCCATCCATCCACCCTTCGTCGGCGACGTGCGCATAAACAAAACCCTCTGCCCGGATGAAATCCAAGCCGGCGGCTTTTGCAATTGCTAAAGCCGCCTTATTTGCTCCGGCTAATACCTGAATGCCGCATGGCAACGAGTTCGCCTTTTTAATTTCATAAGCAACGACCGCCATCAAGCTGCTGATTTCAGGACCTACTTCTTTCTTCAAATACGGCACGTCGTTCATGTTTTCGAGCAACAAAGCATCAATACCTGCCTTTTTCAGAAGTGCCGCCTCGCGCATAGCTGCATCGATAATTTCTTTTGCGCTGCCGCAAAAGGCTGCTGTGCCGGGCAATGCCTTCAAATGAACCATGCCGATGATGGGTTTGGGAACAGGGAAAAGGTCGTGGAACATTTTCGGCATGAGTCGAGGGCTTTTTATTGTAAATTCTTTGCACAAAGGTAATCGGAGTTTTAAAAAATTGTACAATAATTCTTCTTTCACAATCCCTACCTTTGGCCTTCGAATAAAATAGTACCAGCTAACCATATGTCAAAAGATAAAGCAATATTTGTAACAGGAGCCACCGGACTTCTCGGTTCATACCTGCTGCGCGATTTAATTCACCATGGGTATTCCAATATCAAGGCCTTGCGCAGGAAAGAGAGTTCGATGGCTTTGGTGGATGAGGTGGAAGATAAGGTGGAATGGGTGGAGGGCGATATTTTGGATAGCTTTTTATTGGAAGATGCCATGGAGGAAGGGCAGCAAGTATATCATTGCGCCGCTTTGGTTTCCTACGATTCAAGAGATGTTCGAGCCATGCATAGGGTGAACAAAGAAGGGACCGCAACCTTAGTCAATGTTGCGTTGCAAAGGGGTATTGAGAAAATGGTACACGTGAGTTCCATTGCCGCCGTCGGACGGAGGAAAAAACAAAAAATCATTAACGAGGAAACGATATGGCTGCGTAGCAAATGGAACAGCCCGTACGCCCGGAGCAAACAGCAGGCGGAAATGGAGGTTTGGCGCGGTATCGGGGAAGGATTGAATGCCGCGATCGTCAACCCATCGGTCATTTTGGGCAGTGGTTTCAGGGGAAAAGGCGCCGGGCAGTTGTTTCAGAAAATCGGGAATGGCTTTCCTTTTTACCCTCCCGGAGGCACCGGTTTTGTCGATGTGCGGGATGTCGTCCGTTTCATGATTCGGTTGATGGAAAGCGACATTAGTGGTGAGCGCTTTATTTTAAATGGGGAAAACCGTTCCTATAAATCCCTCTTCGATGCCATTGCCAATGCGGTGGATAAAAAACCTCCGGAGATAAAATCTTCTTACTTTTTGAATGAAATTCTTTGGCGATTGGAATGGTTCCGCAGCAGGCTTTCCGGAAAGCCTACATTCATCACCCGTGAAACGGCCCGCAACAGTGCCCGCACCTTTATTTATGAAAACAGGAAATCTCTGAAAGCCTTTGATTTTCAATACACACCCATTGGAAGAACAATCGAAGAGATGGGAAAGCAGTTTTTGGAAACTTCGGGCATGCCTGATTGTTGCCCAATGACTAAGGACCCCTACTGACCAATGACTGCTCTAACTGGCACAACAGCTCAATTTCGACACATCCTTGCCAAAACTAATCGCTGCCAATTTCACCGCTTCCGACAAAGTAAGATAGGCGTGGAAAGACTCTCCTAGTTCTTTGATGGGAATGCCGTAGTTGATGGCCATGCTCAATTCCATGGTCAATTCACTGCCCTCAGCCGCCACGATG
>CAZJYF010000523.1:0-3279 GCA_964549665.1 uncultured Saprospiraceae bacterium | reverse complement strand
CTTATGTGCCTATGTGTTTCAGAGAAATAGGCACTTTTGTGTTAACTGGTAAATGAAACACGCCAAATATTCTGTAAAAAAGACAAACCTACACCTGCAAATTATCCATTGATTTTAACAATGACCAATGACTTTTCAATGACCAATGACTTCTCAATGACCAATGACTTTTCAAGCCCGCGTCATACGCCTGTGGATATTTCTTTCAATGACAGCATGATCGATTAATGGGGCAAATACATTCATGAATAAAATGGCTAACATCCAACCTTCGGGGTACGCCGGGTTCGTCACCCGGATGATAAGCCCAATCATGCCGATAAAAAAACCGTAAATCCATTTTCCTTTATTGGTCGAAGCAGCCGTCACGGGGTCGGTGGCCATGAAGGCCATTCCAAACCAAAAACTGCCCAAATAGAATTGGTAGTACCAGGGAATTGCCATAAATTTCCACATGCCGGCGGTGGTTTCCGTAAACGTTTCCGGTGCCACCGCATTGAAAAGCATGCCGGTCAAGGCTGCCCCCAAAAGCATGGATAACATGACCCGCCAACTCGCAATTCCCGTCCCAATCAGAAACAAAGCGCCCAGAATGATGAGGGGCTTGCTCGTTTCGCCGACAGAACCGGGTATGTCGCCCCACCACATTTGGGCGGGAGAATAGACTTCGGTAACTGCGTCCCAGCCACCTTTGGCCGCCAGCCCCAGGGGAGTTGCCCCCGTGAAGCCGTCAACGATGGCTTTTGAGGAGTCGAAGGTATTCCATCCAAACCAATCGAAAATGGAATTGAAAAAGTGGAGGTGCCACCAGCCGTATTCAGGGGCTATTCCTTCTTTTATGGTTTCGAATCCCGCAATCCAAACGCTGTCACCGGAAATTTCACCGGGATAGGCGAAGAAGACAAAAACCCTAGCCAGCAGGGCGATATTCATGAAATTCATCCCTGTACCTCCGAAGGCTTCTTTACCTATTATTACCGCAAAGGCGATAGCGAGGGTCAGAATCCAGAGCGGAATATCTGGCGGCATGATGAGGGGGATGAGTGCCCCCGTTACGAGGAATCCTTCCTCGATGCCATGTCCTTTTTTAGCTGCGTAATAGAACTCGATGCCCAAGCCTACAACATGGGTGACAATAAATACGGGTATTATTTGAATTAGCCCGTAAGCGATTTTGAGATTAAAGCCTTCGAAGAGTCCCAAGTATTCGCCCAAGGCTACAAAGTGCTGATGTCCAATGTTGTAGGTGCCAAACACGTAACACAAAAGCAAAGCAAGCACCACTACCACCATGGTGCGTTTCAGGTCCATCCGGTCGCGGATATGCACCCCGCCCATCGTCACGGTATTAGGGGAAAATGCAAAGGTGAAAAACCCTTCATACAGCGTATGCAAAAAGGGGGAATTCCTTTTGTCGGGTTCGATTTTTTTGAAAAAGTCAAGTAATGCTTTCATATATTTCGTTGGTGATAGATTGTTAATTCAGTAGGCAGTTGGCAGTTACCGTCTCGCCGAAAGCCTAATCAGCAGATGGTTTCAATATTAGAAAACCCGCGCTTTTATTTATTTCGCGTTCCTAAGTTTTGTGGTGTCGAAGCCGGAGAAAATAAATTCTCCGCTATTTTGGTTTTAATTATCTGTAAATCAGCGATTTAAAAAAAATTGACAGTGGAGAATTTATATTCTCCGATTTTACCACAAAAAATGTTAATGAGCCATTTTTTCTATGCTTGTACGAAGTTTTTGTCCGATAAAATTTTATGTAAATACCTAACAATTAGCATATTGTACCCACTGCTAACTACCTACTGAACTATCCCTGTTCTTGCAGCATATTCAGTCCTCGTCGAAGAATTTGCTGCAGGGGTTGTTTGGAGGTACATACAAATTCACAAAGAGCGATGTCCTCTTCCACTAATTCGCGCAGCCCCAAGCCTTCCATCCGTTCGTAATCATTGACCAAAATAGCTTTCATCAAATGCTGCGGATAAATGTCCATCGGCAAAACGCTTTCGTATTGCCCGGTCACGACAAAAGCGCGCTTTTCACCATGCGTATTGGTATCCACTTCATATCTCAAATTGGTCAATTTGGAAATGATAAAGTTGAGAAACGTTCTTGAAATACTCGGCCGCAATTTAAGAGGCAGCAGCCAACCAAACATTTCGAAATAATCGCCCTCCGGGATAGCTGTCAGTTGGTCGTCGTGGAAATTCAAAAAACTCGTCCCGTTTTTTTTGGCGCCTGAAAGCACGTCGCCGGAAATTATCCGGACTTTTTCCCCATTTAAATTGTCTTTGACCAAAAGGTTGATGTTAGCCCCCAGCCAGGTCTTTATGTATTTGGGTTCTTTAAATTCTGAGCCTGTCAGGGCTACGATTCGTTCGGCATTGAAATGGCGTTGTGCGAACAAATTGCCCAAGGTGATAACCTCCTGAACGCCCAAAACCCAAGCCTTGCTACTATGATTGATGGGGGCGAGGTGGTGAATTTGAACCCCCACATTGCCAGCGGGGTGTTTTCCACGGAACCAGTGTTTTTCCACGCCACTTGCATTGGTGAAAACGGAGGAGGGGGGTGTTTCCCCGCGGGCATCTAAACCCAACCAAACTTTTCCTTCGGTCAATTTATTCAATACATCCAAGCCTTTTTGGAAGGCCGTTTCTTTTCCTTCTACGACAAAGTTCAAGTCGGGAGCTAGAGGGGCGGTATCAAAGGTGGAGATAAAAACATTGGCGGGCGTTTCTTTTGGGTCGGGGAGAATGTCGAAGGGGCGCTGTCGAAGCAATGTCCATCCTCCGCTGTCCAAAAGGAAGTTGACCAAGTCTTCGCGGCTTTCTTTTTCGAGGTCGAAGGCTTTGAATTCGCGGAATTTCATTTCCTTATCTACCAGAATAACGACCTCGGCGATGGAGCGTTTTTGCCCCCGGTTGATAGCGACAATTTCACCGCTGACAGGGGCTACAAATAGAATTTCCGGCTTTTTTTTATCAAAAAACAAGGGGTCACCGGCTTTCACTTCATCTCCTACATCTACCAGCATTTTCGGAATGGGAGATAAACCGATGAAGTTGGGAGGCTGCATGGCGAAGGTGGTAACCTGCCCATCTTCCAGCACTTTTTTTGCTTCTCCCCGAAGCAAGATGTCGTATCCTTTTTTCAAAACAGTTGCAGTATCGCCATTCACGTATTCCGGCAATTTGGAATAGAACATTTCATTCAATTTTGGAAAAATGAAAAAAAATTGGTTCCTTTTTTAAACAATTGGAAACCAACTTT
>CAZJYF010000522.1:0-3285 GCA_964549665.1 uncultured Saprospiraceae bacterium | reverse complement strand
CCAGGATTTCTGAATAGTAAACAATAAAATCAGCAAACCTCTTTTACGGAATCGAGGTGTGCAACGTATCGGATACCTTGAAGGTATCCGATACGTGAGACTAATGTAGAAGTTCGCCGTAGCTCGAAGCACACCGTAGCTCCGAGCTTCCGCTCGGAGAAATAACGAACGAATTTTCTCGGAGCGAACCTCCGAGCTACGGTGAATTCCAGACTTTTGAAATTCACCAAACCTGACCGTTCAGAGTATAGAAAAGTAGGTATTATAGATTCGATTTTTTCTTTGTATTTGTTGAGTTTACAGCTCGAATTAATAGCTAATGAAATTCAGGCTCGACAATTTGGAATGCTTCCTGCATTATTCTTAATCCTATTCTTTTGGGACTATGAGTACTTTAAATCAGCAAGAAAATCGACCACAGGTCATTATCGTTAAAACCCAGAAAAGCGTTGGCGTTGCAATTCTTTTGACGATCCTTTTCGGACCATTAGGCATGTTTTATTCCACTACCACTGGTGGGGTTGTGATGCTTTTAATTACTGTGGTCTTTGGTTTAATTACATTGGGTTTTTCATTATTTATCACATGGCCCATTTGCGTGATATGGGCTGCTATTTCGGCAAACGATAGCAACAATAGTATTTCAGCTCAAAACCCTGTTTCTCGCCAACCCTCACAGAATTCTCAAGAACAGGCACCAGTAAAATATCAATCCGCAGGAGCTAAAATAGAAATTGAGGATAAACAAGAGCCATACCCCGCCCTAAACCAATGCCAATACTGCAATTTTGAATTAGAAGAGAACAGCCTGATTTGCCCTGACTGTGGGTTAGATGTTGTTCCCTCTTAAAAATTTTCTAAAATGGCAGATAGAAAACACCAAGCCCTCGAATTTTTGAACGATGCCAACAAACTATATCAAATTCAATTATTTGAGGAGGCATTGGGTTTGTACCGGAAAGCGGTAGAGCTAAATCCATTGTTGTTTGCAGGGCATTTTAACATTGCCAAAGCCCTGGTCAAAAAAGGGCAGTACGAGGAGGCAGTGTTGTCTTTTGAAAAAGCCTTGAAATTGATAAACAAGGAAAAACACCACATTTACAGAAGTGGTTTGGCGGGCGTTTTCCACATGGCCGGGGCTTTTGAATATGCGGTTCGCATGATTAAGCCGGTCATTAAGGATTTGCCACCCGCCCAACGGTATCACGCTTTGAAATTTTTGCTGGCAAATGGTCAGGTATCCCGCGTGACCGCCGTATTGGCGGATAATGTTTTTTTTGACACGCCCGCCGTTTTTGTGCGGTTGACCACAGATGCTACCATACCCAAGAAACAAAGAGATGAGCTGCTGCGGCAGGAAAAGAGCCTCGTCAATAATATGAAGGAAAAAATCCAGCGCTCTTTTTCGGAATTTAGGGACACCATCGAAACTATCCGTACCAACCGGGACATCCCTCAGAACCAATCCCTCCTTGCAGAATTCGAGAAACTCGAAGAAGACCTTGCACATACACCCGATTTTTCTTCGGTAATTTCTATTCAGGAAAAATGGATCAAATTGGTCCCCGGACTTTCAAAGGCGGTTCAGGTGACAACTGAAACTCGCAAAAAAAATAAAATCGCTGCGTTTTTAGATGAAAATAAAGAAGTAGTCTTCGCCGTGGGAAAACAGGAACAAGAATTACAAAAACTGCTGCCATTTCTTCCCGCCTCCAAGTTAAAAAGCGATGCGCAGGATTGTTTATCTGAATTGGAAAAAGTTCAACTGAAATTAAAAGAAAAAGACCCTGAAGAGATTGAAGGGGCAATAATAAAAGCCCGCACCCTGCTTACTTTTTTGGAAGAACTTTTGCCAAAGGTAGAAACCGCACTGTCTCAATTGGTGAAAGGTCTTTTACTCCAGAATAAACCCAAACCTGCTCAAAAAACCAACGACCAATTATTGCTGGTTTTCTCCGAAAATGAAACGCATACTAAACAGGCCGTAGCAATCAAAAAACGACTGTCAAGGGCAAAAAGAAGGGCGTATTTCATAAGCTGCCTTGTGATAATACTCCTTCTTGGCGGACTGTTTCTTTGGTATTGGTATTTTGGAAGATTCAGTGGGTTTTTCGAACACAAGCAGCCGTATTCGGAAGTAATCAGTGGCAAAAGCACGGATTCTGTCAATAAAAACCTTGCTTTCATTACTGGGAACAAAGTGAACATAAGAAGGAGCCCGGAGGTGCTCACCAACAACATAGTTACGCAATTAAACGAGGGCATCGAAGTAAGCGTGATTGAAAGCATAGAGTTGTCATCGGAGTCGGATAATTTCATTTGCAAAAGAAGGACGACCCTTAATTCCGGAGGGAAAAAAATAAAATTGAACGCAGGAAAAGCGGTAAAATTTATTAGAGAATCTTCTTCTAAAACTGGCTATTATGTGGTAAAAGTAGCGCTTGGAAAAAATAGAGCGGTTACCGGTTATATCCTTTCAAGCAATTTGGAGAAAGCGAATGAAAGCTGGTTCAAAATAAGTTGGGATAGCAGGGAAGGATGGGTTTATGGCAAATTTATCCGCTTTTCTAATATATCTAAAGAATTGAAAGAAATTGAAAGAAAATTGGATGAGGACCCTGATGTTGGAATAGATTTGCTAAAAGAAAAATCTTCAAATGAAACGAATGAAAATCCTAGCAAATTTACCGGTCCCACGCCACGCTATGTGGTCAATATCGCTGCATACAAAAAAGAAACTCAGGCGCAGGAACGCGCAGAGCAACTAAAGCAACAGCATGGGTACAAAGCAGGCTATCTTTGGCCGCCTGATTTCAACTCCCTGAGTAATACAGAGTTATGGGTGGTCTTTATTGGTCCCTACCGGGACATGGACGATTGCATTCTAGCGGTGGAATCTTACCGAAAAATAGACCCAAAGGTCTATGCCGTAAAAGTGGGACAGCAGCATGAGCGGGTGGAAATTCGGGGTAGAAACAAAATCAAACGGACGCGAAATTACTATCCAAGGTAATACAATACGTTGGGCAAAGAGATTTATACCCGCCGGGACTTACCTACTGGAAATGGTGACCGATGAAGGGGTTGTAGGGGAGAAGGTTTTGGTGCTGCATTGAAGCCAGATAGCAGGCATTTCGAAAATGCCTGCTATCTTTTCCAGCGAGTTGGGAGTGTGGAAGTTCCGTCTAGCGTTTTGAGGATGTCCAATTTTAACTTCCCCTCTGCATGATGAGGGGAATCGAAATGAGGTGGTGACTGGGAGTCATCACCTCATTAGCACTTCCA
>CAZJYF010000521.1:0-3300 GCA_964549665.1 uncultured Saprospiraceae bacterium | reverse complement strand
GCCCCCAGCCGCCCAGGTTGCGGTCCGCTCAATAAGTCGCCGTGATTGGTTCGGGCCCGGCAGGATTGGCGGCGGCGGCTCAATTGAATAAAGCGGGTCATCTTGTGACGGTTTTCGAGCGAAATGACCGTATCGGTGGTTTGTTGCGCTACGGCATTCCCGATTTCAAATTGGAAAAATACGTCATAAAACGGCGAGTAGCCCTGATGGAAGCTGAGGGCATTCATTTTGAAGTGAATGCAAATGTCGGTGTGAATGTTGACCCTAAAAAATTATTGAATGAATACGATGCGATCCTGCTTTGCGGTGGCTGTACGATTCCCAGAGATTTGAAAATCCCCGGCAGAGAGTTGAAAAGCGTTCATTTTGCGGTGGAATTTTTGGAGCAAAACAACCGCCGACTGGCAGGGGATACCATTTCGAAGAAAAAAGAAATTTTGGCAAACGGCAAAGCTGTCCTTGTGATTGGAGGTGGAGATACGGGGTCGGATTGTGTGGGGACTTCCAACCGGCAGGGGGCCAAGTCGGTCACTCAGTTGGAGATTATGCCCATGCCGCCAAAAGAGCGCGACCCTCTTTCCTGGCCGAATTGGCCGATGATGTTCCGCACTACCTCTTCTCACGAAGAAGGCTGCAAACGCCAATGGGCAATCAACACTAAAGAATTTGTCAGCGACGGGAGAGGCAAATTGAAGGGCTTGAAAATAGTTGACGTCGAATGGGCAAAAGATGCAACTTCGGGCCGCTATTCATTCAAAGAAAAAGAAGGAACAGAGCGGGAAATACCCTGCCAATTAGCCTTGATTGCAGCCGGTTTTGTGCATCCTCAATTCGAAGGCTTGCTCAATAAATTAGGCGTTCAAGTGAATGACCGAGGCAATGTCAAAGACGAAAATTTTCAAACCAATATTGAGAAAGTCTTTGTCGCCGGCGATATGCGGCGCGGCCAATCTCTCGTCGTTTGGGCCATTTCGGAGGGACGCGAAGCAGCCAAAGCCACAGACAACTATTTGATGGGAACTTCGATGCTCGAAGGAAAAGAGGATTCTCTTTTATTAGTGGATTCGATTTAGCCTGTTGTGAATTAAAAAAGTAGCAAAATGACCGTAGCTCCGAGCTACCGCGATTCTCCCACCGGACTATCATCTTCCATTAATTTTTCATGCAGGAAATTCGTCAACTTCGTGAAAAGGTGCAAGCGAGTATTGCCGCCGTAAATGCCGTGGTTGCGGTTGGGATAAAAATAGGTTTCATATTGCTTGTTGGCAGCAATTAAGGCATTCGTCATTTCGGCTGTATTTTGGAAGTGGACATTGTCATCGCCCAGCCCATGAATGAGCAAATAGTTGCCCTTTAACCGATCGGCGAAATTGACAGGCGAATTGTCGCGGTAGCCATCTTTATTTTCCTGCACGGTGCGCATATAGCGTTCAGTGTAGATGGAATCGTACCATTTCCAACTCGTTACAGGAGAAACTGCAATAGCCGCTTTGAAAACATCGTTGCCTTTCAGCAGGCAAAGGGAGGACATGTAAGCACCGTAACTCCAACCAAAAATGCCTACGCGGTTTGGGTCGGTATAGGGCAGGTCGGCGAGGTATTTTGCCGCTTCGATTTGGTCAATTGTTTCATAATGACCGAGTTGCAAATAGGTCATCTTTTTAAATTCTTCTCCCCTTCCGCCAGTGCCCCGGTTATCCACGCAGGTGATGAGAAAGCCCTGTTGCGCCAACATTTCCAGCCACCAATAGTAACGTCTGCCCTGCCAATTGTCCGTCACCTGTTGGCTGCCCGGGCCGCCGTAGAGGTACATGAATACCGGGTATTGCCGGTTTGCTTGAAAGTCAGGAGGTCTGATGGTGTAGCCGTTCAAGCGGATTCCTTCGCT
This sequence comes from uncultured Saprospiraceae bacterium, assembly GCA_964549665.1. Taxonomy (GTDB): domain Bacteria; phylum Bacteroidota; class Bacteroidia; order Chitinophagales; family Saprospiraceae; genus CAZJYF01. The sequence goes on along the minus strand of CAZJYF010000521.1, from coordinate 1,412 downwards.
CGTGGTAAAATCAAAAAACTCCACTGGTTGAACTGCTACTTTCTTTTGAACCTCCCGCAAGTGGGAATTATCTTCAATAACCCGCAGGACACCACCATTCCGGCCATTGACGGAATAAACCGGTGGTGTATTCAGTGTGGAAAAAGTATGAACAAAATAATCGAAGGTGCTGCTAAATTGGGCATCGTTCCAGCCAGCTTGCGTGGCTAGGTCCTGCTCATTCGCCTTTTCTAAACTGACGGCATAAATTTCTCTGCGCAAAGGCGATTTTTTGTCTGCCTGATAATAAACCACACCATTTTTTTCATCCAAGCCGTAAAATTTGGTCACTTCCCATTTTCCTTTTGTCAGTTGATGGTCTAATTCCCCATTCATGTTGTAGAGATAAAGGTGATTCCAACCATCCATTTCGCTCGTCCAAATGAAGTGCTTTCCATCTTTGAGGAAGGTGAGGTTGTCGTGGATGTCGAGGTAGTATTTGTTGGTTTCCCTCAGCAAAAGAGTAGTTTCTCCCGTCCGGGCATCGGCGAGGAGTAATTCCAATTCATTTTGATGCCGGTTCATATTAAAAACGGACAACTTTTGGGGGTCGGTCGTCCATTTGATTCGCGGCACATATTCCATTGGATTTTCCATTTCTACTTTCACCGTTTTTCGATTTTCCAGATTGAAAAGGTGAATCGTCACTTTGGAATTTTTTCCACCCACTTTCGGATATTTATAGGTTACGTATTCGGGGTAGGTTTTCCCGCGAAAAAAGGTCAGCGTATATTCAGGTACCTCGCTTTCATCAAAGCGATAAAAAGCGATTTTTTGTCCATCCGGTGCCCACTGAAAGGCCCTGTCGAAAGCAAATTCCTCCTCATAGACCCAATCGGTGGCGCCGTTGATGATGTGGTTTGTTTCACCATCTTTCGTTATGGCAACGATTTCCAAGCTCTTTAAGTCTTTATAATGTAAATTGTTATCCAAAACAAAAGCAACTTTGTCAGCCTGCGGATTGAAGGTGGCATATCGAATTTTTCGTTCGTTGAAAACGGAAGTGAGTTTTTTCAATTTTCGATCCCATACGAAGTAATATGCCCGGGTAGAATGCCGGTAAATGCGCTCCGTTTCCGACCAAATCATAATTTTACTTTCGTCCTCGCTAAAAGAATAACCATCTATTACACCGTTGAAGTCTGTATTTTCAGACACCTCCCCCGCATCAAAAATAGTGGCTGTCTTTTCTCCCGTCGTCAGGTCGTACTGGTTGATTTGGTCGTTTTCCAACAGGGTGTAATGCTTCCCGTCTTTTTGAAAATTAAAACCGGGAATCGTCTTTGTCCTAAATTTTGAACTGCTGTAAATGTCCTCCACTGAAATTTTCGATTGAGCAGAGGATATGGTCGCCAACACAAAGAAAGCGGCGA
>CAZJYF010000520.1:0-3306 GCA_964549665.1 uncultured Saprospiraceae bacterium | reverse complement strand
CGGCGCGAAATTTCGGATGATTACAGTTGGGAGAGGGCGGCAGAATTGTTTTTGAAATACTTCAAGGCAAGCGGGAGATGAGGTGCTATTTCAATTTGTTTTGGATTTTGGTCGTCAATCTCATTTCCAAAAATAAAAGATATCCTAACATCTATCAGATGTGAAAAAAGTATTTTAGTTGAAAAAAATGTAATCAAAAAGGTGTCAATAATTTGTTTTAAAAAAATAGAAAATAAAATTTTTATCATATTTTTGTTTGAATATTTGCTTAATTAAAACAAATAGTGCAATTTTGCTGGAAATAAACAGCATTTCAATAATGGAGCTACAAATTTTAATAAGCAAAAAAGGTACAAAAGTTGTTACGGCTAGCAACCTCTATCAAGTGCTTGGATTGCCGAATCAACAATACGCAACTAATTTAAAGAGGTGGATGAATGAGGTTTACGAATTTAGAGATGGCATCCGAAAGCCGTTGCGGATGAAAGATTTTGCCAAACGTCCCGTGAAAGATGCCCTGCTCGAGGATTACTACTTTTCCGTTGAACTTGCCAAACTGATTACGCTCAACTCAAAAAGCAAGGTGAAGCAGAAATACGCCAAGTGGCTGCTTTCGATGGAAAATAAGGTGGAGAATGCAGAATTGCTCACGATGGAACAGGTGGTTGGTGTTTTGGAATTGGCGAAAATCATGGGTTTGGTTTCCTGCCAAACGGCAGCCGAACAGAATCATCTGAAGACCTATGAAAAAAGAAAAAAGGGCAATGCCAACAAATGGTGGCAATTCAGGGCAAGCCTTTTGGGCTATTCGGTGGATAAACTCCAGGAAAAAGCCGGACAAATGGGAAAAAGTTTTAAAGGCAAAACACAACGGCAACTGCTCATGGAGGTTGACAAATACGAGATGGTTCGGACAGCCGTCGTCGACCTGTTCATGGCCTTGGGGAAAACCGAACGCTACGCCAAAAATCTCGGTAAACTCGCCAAGGTATTTGCACGAGAACTAAAGGTGGACATCTTCGACGACCGGAACGCAGCCCCCATTTTTCAACCGCAACTGAATGGCGAATTAGTCAATGAAGTGAAGGGCTTGAAGAAAGGCGGATTTCTTAAACTATGGCAAACTTAACCTGGCTTCCCTAATCCGAGGCTTGATTGTTTTCATACTCAACTAATTGAAAGCCGAGTACTTGCGAAGCAATAAATTATCAAAACATGAATCGAATTAACCACTTTGAAATTCCTTCCGACCATCCGGAAAAATCCATGAAATTTTATGGGGACGTTTTTGGCTGGACCTTCAATAAATGGGGCGACTATCCCTATTGGCTGGCAATGACGGGAGATGAATCCAAGCCCGGTATCAACGGGGCCATCATGCAAAAGAAACCCCCCGCCCAATCGGTTGTCAATTCCATCGAGGTTGAAAATCTTGACGAGATGGTTGAAAAAATTGAAAAAAATGGCGGTGAAATTGTGGTTCCCAAAATGGCTCTGCCAGGGGTTGGCTGGCTGGCCTATTTTAAAGATCCCGACCAAAACCTTTTTGGTGTTTGGCAAAACGACCCTTCGGCGAAATAGCTTTTGAGACCATCAGACGTTGCCTCGGCGGGAAGAGGATGAGGGCTGCAACGAGGTGATGCCTGATGGCCGCCGGTATTAAGGGCATTGCGAAATATAGATTAGACAACTTTTCAAAAGTTGTCAAATCTCGGTCCTCTCAATCAACCGGTTTAGAATTTGGGTAGCGGCGATGGCAATTTTCGTTCCCGGCCCAAAAATTTCAAGGACTCCCTTTTCATATAAAAATTCGTAATCCTGCGGCGGCACTACGCCGCCTACAACGAGTAGAATGTCTCCTCTTCCGATTTTTTTCAGCTCTTCGATAGTCTGCGGCACCAGGGTTTTGTGCCCTGCGGCCAGGGAGGAAATTCCGAGGATGTGCACGTCGTTTTCGGCAGCTTGGCGGGCAGCTTCTTTGGGCGTTTGAAAGAGTGGTCCAATGTCCACATCAAAGCCCAAATCGGCGAAGCCTGTAGCGATGATTTTGGCGCCCCGGTCGTGTCCGTCCTGTCCGAGTTTGGCAATCAGGATGCGGGGGCGGCGCCCCTCCAACTCGGCAAATTGGTCTGACAAGGCTTTTGCTTTTTGAAATTTGTCGTCCATTTTGATAACTTTTGAATACACCCCGGAGACGGTGCGCGTAGTGGCAACGAAGCGGCCGAAATGCCGCTCCATGGCAAGGGAAATCTCGCCCAGGGTAGCGCGTGCCCGCGCAGCTTTTACTGCAAAATCAAGCAAATTTCCTTGCCGGGTTCGGGCGCATTGTAGTAGCGCATCCAGGGCGCTTTCCACTTCTTTTTCATTGCGTTCGGCTTTTATTTTTTGCAAGCGGTTTATTTGTGCTTCCCGCACTGCTGTGTTATCCACTTCGCGGATGTCAATTTCCGATTTTTTGTTCGATTGAAGAGTATTCACGCCCACTATTTTATCCTGCCCACTGTCAATGCGGGCTTGCTTTCTCGCCGCTGCTGCTTCGATGCGCAATTTAGGCAAACCGTTTTCGATAGCCTTGGCCATGCCGCCGAGTGCTTCCACTTCCCGGATGAGAGACCATGCCCGTTTTGCCAATTGGTCAGTCAAAAATTCGACGTAATAAGAGCCAGCCCAGGGGTCAACGACTTTGCTGATGCCGGTTTCCAGTTGGAGGTATTTTTGGGTATCCCGGGCGATTTTGGCGGAGAAATCCGTGGGCAATGCGATGGCTTCATCCAGCGCATTGGTGTGCAAAGATTGTGTGCCACCCAAAATGGCTGCCATCGCTTCGAGGCAGGTGCGGGCGATATTATTAAAGGGGTCTTGTTCCGTCAAACTCCAGCCTGAAGTTTGGCAATGCGTTCGCAGAGCCATAGATTTCGGTTTCTTGGGTTCGAACTGTTTCACAATTTTAGCCCAAAGCATCCTACCTGCCCTCAGCTTGGCGATTTCCATGAAATGATTCATTCCAACTGCCCAGAAAAAGGAAAGCCGCGGCGCAAAATCGTCAATTTTCAAACCCGCCTTTAAGCCTGTCCGCAGGTATTCTAAACCATCCGCCAGGGTATATGCCAACTCAATATCCGCAGGGCCGCCTGCCTCGTGAATGTGGTAGCCACTGATGCTGATGGAGTTGAATTTGGGCATGTGCTTAGCCGTGTATTCAAAAATGTCGGCGATGATTCGCATCGACCCTTCGGGGGGGTAAATGTAGGTGTTGCGAACCATGAACTCCTTCAAAATGTCGTTTTGAATCGTGCCGGTCAATTT
>CAZJYF010000519.1:0-3306 GCA_964549665.1 uncultured Saprospiraceae bacterium | reverse complement strand
AAAGTGGTTTGCCTCCTCAATGGCGCTTTTGAAAATCACGAGTACAGCCCACCCTATAAACGAAGCAGAGGCCTCATGGTCTTGGATTTTTTTGCGTTTCCCAATGCCTCCGTTTTTTTTGAGCGCTACGATTTTGAAGGGATTGAACCTTTCACGATGGTCGTTTTTGACGAAGACAGCCTGTTTGAATTTCGATGGGACGGGAAACGGAAGTACATCCGGGAATTGGACCCATCTGGTTTTTATCTTTGGTCTTCTGCCACCCTGTATCCAAAAGAAATTCGGCAACGGCGCCAAACTTGGTTTGACGCCTGGTTGAACAATAGAATTGATTTCGGGCTGGAAGCTATCTCGCGTTTTCACCGAGCAGGTGGAGAGGAGGATAGTTGGAACGGGTTCATTATGAATCGAAACAACCGGGTTCAAACCGTTAGCATTACCCACATCGTGAAAAAACAGGAAGGGATTGAAATGATTTACAACGACCTCCTGAACGGTACTGTAAAATCGGAAAAGTTGGAAGTACAAAATATCTTGCCGTAAAATCCTGCTTCGATGCTCATCAATCAGTTACAACTTTACACCACCAAACTCGAAGAGCAGCATCGTTTTTACACCCGAGTTTTGGGGTTTGAACTTCTGGAAAAAGAAACCGATTCTTTTCTTTTGAAAGCCGGTCATTCACAACTCCGATTTATCCAATCTGAAGAAAGGCATTACTACCACTTTGCCTTCAACATTCCCTCTTTTCAATGCCGGGAAGCCTTGCAATGGTTGAAAGAAAGGGTCGAAGTTTTGAAAGATGAACAAGGCAACGAAATCGTTGATTTTGTCAATTGGAATGCCGAAGCCATCTACTTTTTTGACAGCAGCGGCAACATTGTCGAGTTCATAGCGAGGAAGAATTTGGAGCTGTCTTGCCCTGAAGAATTTTCGTCAAAAAGCATCTCCGGCATCAGCGAAATCGGCCTTCCGACAATGGAAGTGGCTGCCACATTCAACTTTCTGAAACATCGTATTACCAAGGCCTCTTCAGGGGGTGAGACCTTGCAAAAATATTGGGGGGACTTTGAGAATTTTTGCGCCGCAGGAGATGAGCTGGGCTTGTTTATCCTTGTAAATCAGGCAGAAAAATTGTGGTATCCTACGCAGACGCCTGCCCTGCCTTTTCCTTTTAAAATAAATTTTTCTATCACCGAAACCTCTTTTCAAATGTCCTTTGACGGCTTGTCCATTTCTTTCCAGGAATAGGGTTGCAAGTTCCCTTTCTTTTCAACATTTCTAATCAAAACCAAGGTTTGTGGTAGAAAATTTAGAATCTTTTTCTAAATTGGATTCCCAAAAAGTCACTTTTTCAATTGGAAAAATACACTGTAAAAGGGTAAGAACTCAACCAAAAATGAAGGGTGAAATCCGTTTAAGCAGCTTCCATTTCCTCTATGGTGGAATACCCTCCGATTTGGAAAGGTTCAAATATTAGATTTACATAGAATAAAATCCCGAAGGGATTGAACATGAATAACTCCGGATGCAATCCGCAGAAAAGAAAAGCAAACCATCAACCGCTAGGCGGTTGAACGAAAACAAGTTCAATGAGTACCTATACCCAAATTCTGTATCAAATCGTTTTCAGCACTAAACGCCGAGAACGCGTTTTGACCAAGGGAAAGCGTCCCGAACTCTTCAAATACATATGGGGTATTTTGAAGAACAAAAAATGTCATTTATACCGTATTAACGGCGTACAAGACCATCTTCATATTGCCACGCACCTACATCCTACTGTGGCATTGGCTTCTTTGGTTAAAGATATAAAGGTAGCCAGTTCAAAATCCATCAAAGAAAGGAAACTGTTTCCGGGATTTAAAGGCTGGCAAGTTGGTTATGCAGCATTCACCTATTCGATAGATGCAAAAGATAGTCTGATAGAATATGTAAAAAATCAGGAGGAACATCATAAAAATAAAACCTTTAAAGAAGAACTTATTGAATTGCTTGAAGAGCACGGAATAGCGTTTGATGAAAAGTATTTGGAATAGTATTCAACCGCTTTGCGGTTGTGTGTGCGGTCCCATTTATCTCTCCGGATTGCATCCGGAGTTATTCGTATTCTATCCCTTTGGGACTGTACCTAAACAAAACGGCACCTGGCTTAGGAAATTAATTACACTGTAAAAGGGTAAGAACTCAACCAAAAAATGAAGGGTGAAATCCGTTTAAGCAGCTTCCATTTCCTCTATGGTGGAATATCCTCCGATTTAAAAGGTTCAAATATTAGCTTAATACCATATAATAATACTTTTTGGAACACCTCCATCACAAAACGAAAAATCAACAGCCATGTTAAACCTCTCCGTAATACTCGAAAACAGCGCCCGGCGGTATCCTGCAAAGGATGCATTTATCTTCAGCGAAACGCGCTTGAATTATGCTCAAATTGACGGTGCTGCCAATCAACTTGCTTCCGGTTTGAACAGCATCGGCATTCAGCCGGGCGATAAAGTGGCTTTGAGTTGCCCGAATCTGCTGTACTTCCCCATTCTATTTTTTGGCATTCTTAAAGCGGGGGCTGTCGTTGTTCCCTTGAGTATCCTGTTGAAGCGGGAGGAAATCAGTTATCATTTGACCGATTCTGATGCGAAAGCCTATTTTTGCTTTCTCGGTACGGACCAATTGCCAATGGGGGAAGAAGGCCACGCCGGTTTTCAAAATGTTCCGACTTGCGAGCATTTTTTTCTAATCATGCCCCAACTGACCGATGCCTCTACTCTTGAAGGGATTGAAACAATGGGCTATTTGATGGAGGATCAACCAACTACATTTGCTACGGAACCTACCTCGGCCGAAGATACCGCCGTCATCATTTATACTTCCGGAACTACCGGACGACCAAAGGGTGCAGAATTGACGCATTCCAATCTTTTGCTGAACGCCATCCTGTCCGCCGACCTCGCAACCATAAAGCCGGAGGATGTACAACTTATCGTGTTGCCCCTGTTTCACATCTTCGCCATGACGGTTTTGATGAATGCCGGAATTTATAAAGCCGCTTCGCACGTTTTACAAGTCCGCTTTAATGCGGAAGTCACCTTGAACTTGATGAAAAAGCAGGGGGTGACGATCTTCGCGGGAGTTCCCACCATGTATTGGGGGTTGTTGCATTGTCCGATCGAGCATAAAGACATTGCCGCCGTCACCCAAAAACTTCGAATTTGCATTTCCGGGGGCGCTGCACTACCCTTGAATGTGCTGGAAGAATTTGAAGCCAAATTCGAGGTGCCCATCATCGAGGGCTACGGCATGTCG
>CAZJYF010000518.1:0-3326 GCA_964549665.1 uncultured Saprospiraceae bacterium | reverse complement strand
TATTTTTCTCAAAATTTCTAAAGTGTCAAGGTGTTCAATCTTCCAAAAGCTTTTTATGAAAACCAATCGAAAAATGAAAAAAACTTTTCTTTTTTGCTTTTTCACCAACTTGGTGAGCCTCTGCCTTCTGGCACAACCCAACCTGAAATTGGAGGTTTATGCCAGCGGTTTCACCCGTCCGGTGGATATTAGTTCGGCGGGCGACGATCGTCTTTTTATTACGGAACAAGCGGGAATAATTAAAATAATCGATGGCGATGGAAACGTTTTGGCGCCCCCTTTTTTGAATATCTCCGACAGGGTAAATGACGGTTTCAATGAGCAGGGATTGCTGGGTTTGGTCTTTCACCCAAATTACCAAACCAACGGTTATTTTTATGTGAATTACACCGACATGAGTGGGGGCGATACTCGAATTTCCCGCTTCAGGGTTTCTGCCGATGACCCCAATATTGCCGACCCGGACAGTGAGGTCATCCTGCTGGAAATTGACCAGCCCTTTTCCAACCACAATGCCGGCGACTTGAACTTTGGCCCTGACGGCTATCTCTACTTCGGTACGGGCGACGGCGGGTCGGGCGGCGACCCCGGCAACAGGGCGCAAAATACCCAGGTTTTACTAGGCAAGATGATGCGTTTTGACCTGGGGGAAAACGGCGACCTTTTCGACATTCCACCCTCCAATCCTTTCGTGGGAAACAATGCCGTCCGGGATGAAATTTGGGCAATCGGCACGCGCAACCCCTGGCGTTTCAGCTTCGACAGGTTAACGGGCGACCTGTGGATAGGAGACGTGGGGCAAAACGAATGGGAAGAAATTGATTTTCAGCCTGCTGCCAGCAGCGGTGGAGAAAATTACGGTTGGCGATGTTACGAAGGCACCCACCCCTTCGATTTGGGTGGATGCCCACCGATGAGCAACCTTACGCCCCCCATTTTTGACTATTCCCATGCTTTGGGATGCTCGGTGACGGGCGGTTTTGTGTACCGGGGATGCGCCTATCCGGAGCTTTACGGGCGTTACATATTTGCCGATTTTTGTTCCGGCCGTTTTTGGTCGATTACCCCTGATGGAAACGGGGGCTGGACGACGCTCCAATTGGCCAACCTGAGCAACAACCAATACAGCAGCTTCGGCGAAGATTCTCGTGGGGAACTTTTTGTGGCGGCGCTTCAGGCAGGTTCTATCAACCGGGTTACCGAAACCACTACTTCTTTCTCGATAGACATTCAAAAGACGGACGTGAGTTGTCCGAACGATTCCAACGGTTCCATTTCGATAAGCTGGACAAATGGGAACGACCCCGTTAGCGTGGACTGGGAAAACGGTTCAATGGATGCCCAACGAACGAATCTTTCCGCTGGAATTTACACCGCTACTATTACCGGAGGCAACGGTTGCCAACGCGTGGAAACCATCCATATCGAAGCGCTTCAGGCTGCCTCAAAACCGGAAATCACCCTCGATGGACCTGCGCAGCTAACAGCGACGGCAGGCTTTGCAGCTTACCAGTGGTTGTTGGAGGGAAATCCAGTGGAGGGAGCCGTCAACCCAAGTTTTCAGCCGATGGAATCGGGCAATTACACCGTGGTGGTGGTCAATAATTCCGGCTGTTCGGCCGTTTCAGATAGCTTTTTTTTTGAAGTCCTCGCAGTTGGAGAAATCAACGGTTTGCGTAGATTTGCCCTAACCCCCAATCCCTTTAACCAACTCCTCCACCTCGAAATGGAGGGCGAACGGAAACTGGAACTTTCTATCCGGATTTTGAACATCCGGGGGCAGACCGTTTTCGAAGATTCTGCCGTGCTGAACGGTACGTTGTTTAAAACAATTGAGCTATCGAATTTGGCCTCCGGCCTTTATTTTTTCAATGTTCAAAGTGAAAAGGATTCGCTCGTTCAACAAATTGTAAAAAATTAATTCAAAACCATGAAAAGTCATTTTAAAATTTTCCCCTTTTTTATCGCCGTCCTTTTATCGCTGCCTTCTTTCGGGCAAAGTGAAGGGACTTTGGCAGAGCAACTCGGTTATTCAAAAGATGCTAAATTATTAATCGTCCATGCGGATGACCTGGGTGTTGCCCATTCCGAAAATCAGGCCAGCACCGATGCTTTTGCCAAAGGAATGGTGAATTCGGGCAGCATCATGGTTCCCTGTCCCTGGTTTCCTGAAATCGCCGCTTATTCGAACGAGCATCCCCAAGCCGATTTGGGCTTGCACCTTACCCTGACCAGCGAATGGAAAAACTATAAATGGGGTCCTGTGCTTACGCCGGCGGAGGTGCCCGGATTGGTAAACGCCGATGGATTTTTATTCGCCTCCTGCGAAGAGGTGAGTCAACATGCCAGCCCGGAGGAGGTGGAAAAAGAAGTTCGGGCTCAAATAGCCCGGGCCAAAGCTTTCGGCGTTCATCCCAGCCATTTGGACACCCACATGGGCTGCCTAATGACGCCAGAATATTTTTCCATTTATCTGAAATTGGGCCTCGAATATCAGCTCCCCGTATTATTGCCAAAAAACCTGCTGGAGCAAGCACCGGACTATAAAAAATTCTTGCCCAAAGGGGCTCTTTTAATTGACCAACTCATCATGGCGTCACCCAATGATGAAAAAAACGGGGTGGAAGCGTTTTATTCTAAAGCCCTCAAAACCTTGCAGCCGGGCGTTACGGAAATTATCGTTCACATCGCCTACGACAATGCCGAAATGAAGGCGGTGGCTATTGACCATCCCGATTACGGAGCATCCTGGCGACAGCGGGATTTCGATTTTTTCACGAGTGAAGCCTGCCAAAAACTTTTGGAGGAGGAGGGTATTCAACTAATTACCTGGCGGGAAATCGGGAAGCTTTTGGATCGGTAAAGCAAGACCTTCGCACGATAAAACCACTACTTATTGCGAAGGATACTCGAACTTGGTAAACCTTTCCTTCCGTGGATTTTTTCAGAGATCATTACGGTGCAGGAAACCTTCAGGGTGAAATAATTCAGAGGCGTCCGACTCCTTTTTAGTGTACCATCAACCTGGCAGGTAGAATTAGGCGCTTAAGTGAAAATTGAAACCAATCCCGAATTTGGTACGGGACAGGCTATGTTGTCGATAATTTTTTGGACTTGTTTTTCCCTTCGAAGGAGGTTTAAGTTCTTGAACTTTCCTAGTACCTTTACCTATTATTCACCTAATTGAAAAAACAATGGCCGTTATGAGTATGAAATACGTAGTAACCACAAAAAAAACGGTGGAGCAAGCTGTGGCTGATTTGCAGACCGCTGTGACCGACCACCAATTTGGGGTGATGCACATCCACAATCTCAAGGAAACCCTG
>CAZJYF010000517.1:0-3364 GCA_964549665.1 uncultured Saprospiraceae bacterium | reverse complement strand
CCATATCGGAGGCGAAAGGCAGGGGGCTGATGCGGAATATGTCTTTAAATTATGGATGGCACATGGCGTAACTACCATCCGGGAACCCGGCAGTGGAAACGGCTTGGATTGGGTTCTGGAGGAAAAGGAAAAGAGTGCCCGCAACGAGATAACCGCTCCGCGGATCGTGCCTTACACCGTTTTCGGACAAGGTTGGAAAGAAGCTCCCAAGACCCCCGAGGAAGCTCGCCAATGGGCGCGCGAGAATGCCGAAAAAGGCGCTGCCGGCATCAAATTCTTTGGCGCGCCCCCGGAAATCATGGCTGCAGCCTTGGATGAAAACAAAAAACTTGGCTTGCGTTCTGCCTGCCACCACGCGCAGTTGAATGTGGCTCGTTGGAACGTGCTGAATTCTGCCAGGGCAGGATTGACGACTATGGAACATTGGTACGGTCTGCCCGAAGCCCTTTTCGAGGACCAAACCGTGCAGCATTATCCCCTCGATTACAACTATCTCAATGAGCAAAACCGATTCGAAGAGGCCGGTAAATTGTGGCAGCAAGCCGCCAAACCGGGCTCGAAAAAGTGGAACGAGGTGATGAACGAATTGCTGGCACTGGATTTCACCATTGACCCCACTTTCAATATTTACGAGGCAAGCCGGGACCTTATGCGCGCCCGCCGGGCAGAATGGCACGAGGAATATACTATGCCCTCTCTTTGGCGTTTTTACGAACCCAGTCGGGTTTCGCACGGTTCGTATTGGCACAATTGGGGCACGGAACAAGAGGTCGCCTGGCGCGAAAATTACCGCCTGTGGATGAAGTTTATCAACGAATACAAAAACCGGGGTGGCAGGGTGACGACTGGTTCGGATTCGGGCTTCATTTATCAATTGTATGGCTTTGCCTACATTCGAGAGTTGGAGTTGTTGCGCGAAGCGGGTTTTCATCCCCTGGAAGTCATCATGTCCGCCACTTTGAAAGGTGCCGAAGCACTTGGGATGGATGAAGAAATCGGTTCGGTACAAGTTGGCAAACTGGCCGATTTTGTTGTCGTAGAAGAGAATCCGTTGGAGAACCTAAAAGTGCTTTACGGCACCGGTGCCATCCGGGTAACCGAAGACAACGAAGTCGTGCGGGTGGGTGGCGTAAAATATACAATAAAAGACGGCATTGTTTTCAATGCAAAACAATTGCTAAAAGATGTCCGGGATATGGTAGCCACAGCAAAGAAGGAGGAAGGCTTCGAGATTAAACAGCCGGGAGTGAAGCGGGTGAAGCCGTAGGGAGGTGGTCATTTGTCATTTCGTCATTGTTTCCAAAGTTCGGTATTTAGTGACACAGCCATAAATGGATTCCGGATTAGTTGCCATGCAACCTTCACTGCGAATTAATTTTCTTTGGTTTGCCATGAAAAAAAGCTTGTCCGGATTTTTTGGAATATTTTCATAAGAAACACCATAAAATTATTGCTTTGAAAAAAACATTTTTCATCCTTCCGCTGTTCATTTTGCTCTTTTTCAGCACTGGATTCAGACAAGGGGTACCACATTTTAATCCTTCTTTAAAAGAATGGGAAAAGGAAAACCATTGGGTAGATTCCATTTTTAATCAAATTTCGGAAGACGAACGTCTGGGGCAATTGATTTGGATTCGGGCTCATTCTAATTTGGGTCAGGCACATGTGGCAAAGGTCGAAAAGCTGATAAAAGAATTTCACGTGGGTGGGTTGACCTTTTTTCAAGGAACCCCGGAAGTGCAAGCGGAATTGACGAATCGCTACCAAAAACTAGCCACACGGGTACCCCTCATCATTTCGATGGACGCCGAATGGGGTTTGGGCATGCGGCTAAAGGCAAGTACCATCAGTTTTCCCCGGCAGTTGATGTTGGGAGCCATTCAGGACAACCGGCTGATTTATGAAATGGGGCGCGAAATTGCCCGGCAGTGCCGTCGCATCGGCGTGCGATTCAACTTTGCGCCGGTGGCTGATGTGAACAACAACGCCAATAATCCAGTCATCAATACGCGTTCTTTTGGCGAAGACCGATACAATGTAGCCGCCAAGAGTTATCAATACATGATGGGCTTGCAGGATGGGGGGGTCTTGGCTTGCGCCAAACACTTCCCCGGCCACGGGGATACGGACGTGGACTCGCACCTCGATTTGCCCGTCATTCCGCACTCCATGGAACGCCTTGACAGCATTGAACTTTTCCCGTTCAAAGTTCTAATCGAACAAGGGGTAGGCAGCATCATGGTCGCTCATTTGGATGTGCCTGCAATTGATTCCACGCCTAATTTTCCAACGACGCTTTCGAGAAAGGCGGTGACGGATTTGTTGAAAAACAAATTGGGCTTTGACGGCTTGGTCGTCACCGACGCCTTGGAGATGAAAGGGGTGACCAAATATTACAAAAGCGGGGAGGTAGAAGCCAAAGCATTGCTTGCCGGAAATGACGTTTTGCTGCTGCCGGAAGACGTTGGAGACGCTTTTAAAGCCATTAAAGAGTTCATCCGTTCCGGCAAATTGGATTCGGTGCAGGTAGCCGAAAGTGTGAAAAAAAACCTTCGAACCAAATATCGCCTCGGATTGACCCACTTTGAACCCATTAAATTGGAAAACATCCGAAAAGATTTGAACAACAACAAGGCAAAGGCTTTGAAACGAAAGCTCATTGAAAATGCGCTGACTTTGGTGCGCAACAAAGGTGACTTTTTACCCCTTCAAAGAATTGACACCTTGGATATCGCTTCCCTGGCAATCGGTTCAGAATCAGCTACCACTTTTCAACAAACCTTGAATTATTACAAAAAAATTCCTCTTTTTACCACCGAAAAAAAAATAACCTCTTCTCAAAGTAGGAAATTAATCAGGCAGTTGAAAGACAAAGAAGCAGTCGTCGTCAGCCTGCACGGTATGAGCAGTTATGCGAGTCAGGGTTTCGGTTTGACGGAAAGCCAGAAAAATTTTATTGAAAAATTGCGCCAGGAAACAAAAGTCATTTTGGTCGTTTTTGGCAATCCCTACGCCTTGAAATATTTTGACAATGAAGATTGGCTTTTCGAAGCCTACGAAGAGAACCATATGACAGAAGATATTGTCGCACAAGCCATCTTCGGTGCTTTCAGCATTCGGGGGCGCCTACCGGTGACAGCTTCCGCCAAAAGTAAATTCGGCGATGGCATCACCACAAATAGCCTGATGCGATTGGGCTACGGCTTGCCCGAAGAAGTGGGGCTGAATTCGGACAGTTTGAGCAGGATTGATACCCTGTTTCAAATGATGATTGACAGCGAAGCAGCGCCGGGAGGGGTCGTTTTGGTAGCCAAAGACGGAAAAGTTGTTTTTCAAAAAGCATTCGGCTATCACACCTACGACC
>CAZJYF010000516.1:0-3383 GCA_964549665.1 uncultured Saprospiraceae bacterium | reverse complement strand
TCCCTTTTAATTGAAATGAGCCTTGAAGAAAAAATCGGGCAATTGATTTTTTTTAAATCGGGCTTAAAAAAGGATGGTGAAAAAGAAGCCCTACTGAGGGGCATTGCGGCAGGGCAAATTGGCGGTGTTTTGTTGAACGATTTGACCTTGGACCAATACATTGACATTTCGGACAAATGCCGAAGCTTGTCCGCATTGCCCTTATTTTATGGAACAACAGAAAAAGTAGCCCTGCACAATCAGTTTTCCGACCTCCCACATTTCCCGGCGCCGGCGACTATGAGTGCGATTGATTCAACTGAACTTCATGACCTTTTAGAGCGTCACTATGTGCAGCAATGCAAAGTCATGGGCATCAATTTTTGTTTTGCGCCCTCCCTCCAAAATATCGTATCCTCAGATTCCACTTATAATTATCAATGTTTTGAAAGCGATCCTCTGACCCAATTGGGCCGGTCATTGAAAATGATGGTGCATTTGCAACAGCAGCACATCCTGTCTGTGGGAGATGCTTTTTCCGATTTGGTTTATCTCGAAAATGATACCCTTGGTGCATTGGATAATTTGCTGGAAATATACCATTCCCTTGCACAGGGTGGGTTGTCCGGTTTGCTCGTTGATGACGCCATTTACCAGATTGATACTTTAAAGAAACTTCAGACTTATTTTATTCAAAATTATTTTCATAAAAATTTAAATTTTAATGGATTAATTGTCTCTGAATTGAAAAGAGAGACAGAGATTGACGAACTGATTCATGCCGGTACGGACATCTTTATTACCGGTAATTACCCGTTTGTTTTTGAGCATCTGAAGCAATTCGTGGAGGAAGGATTGATGACTCAAACGACTTTAAATGAAAAAGTCAGAAAGATTTTAATGGCAAAAGCTTGGATGAATGGGGGAAGCTTGCTTCTTCCTGAAAAGAAACCTGAACCCAATTTATTTGCCAATAAAAGGAAGAAGGCACACCTGGTTTCCCACAAGGTGAAAAGACCATATCCACTTGGGGCAGTGACAAAACGAGCCCCTTTCAAAGATCAAATCGGAGCCTATTTTAAAGACCCAGGTTGGAGCCATTTCATCCACCTGCTCTACGAAAAGTCAATAATCTTGACGCGCAATTCCGATGGGTTGCTGCCTTTCACTGAAATGACTGGACGGGATTTCCGAATCGTTCAATTCGGGAAAGAGCATTTGAAAATTTTTAAAAAATACTTTTCCAAATTTGCCTCCTACATCAGTTATTTAAGGTCGCCTGCCACTTTAAAAAATGAAGGAGAATCACTGAATTTGAACGAATTTAGATGGAGTACCCCGGTGATTATTTTGGACCAATTTGATTTACAAGCTGCTTGCCATCAGACTTTTATACGCCACATTAATGAATTGAGCAGGAAAACAAAGGTGGTGTTAATCAATTTTGGCAATCCGCTCAATCTTCAATATTTCGATTCCACTCTGACGAGCATTCAGATTTTTGAGCGAAATGAATTTACAGAATCCGCCGTGGCACAATTGCTCTTCGGAGGGTTCAAAAGCACCGGGCGGCTTCCTTTGAAGGTGTCTGACCAATTGAAATTCCACCAATCGGATACGACAAAAGTGATTCGCTTGCGATATGCCACACCCGAATCGGTTGGTATAGCCCCCGAGCGCCTTTCGGGCATTGATGCCATTGCCTATTCGGCAATTGAAAACCATGCCTTTCCCGGTTGTCAGGTGGTAGTGGCGAAAGAAGGAACGGTTATTTATTCTAAAACTTTTGGATTCCAAACCTACCAAAAAGAACAAGCTGTCCGCACCACCGATTTATACGACCTTGCCTCTATTACGAAAGTGGCAGCCACCACCCTGGCTGCGATGAAATTGTTTGAAGAAGGCAAAATGATGCTTGGCGATCCGATCAAAATGTACATGGATTGCGGGGAGGAATCCAAGGTAGGGAATATCCGTTTGAACGAATTGATGATTCATCAATCGGGTCTGCAACCTTTTATGCCTATCGCTTCTTTTATTTCCCCAAAAGATATCCCATATGATATTTGCAGCGGTATTTTTTGCACCCAAGAAAAGGGTGATTATACGGTGCAAGTGGCTGGCTCCCTTTTCATGGAACAAAGCGCGGTAGATTCCATATGGAAACGGGTGTTTCGGTTGCCGGTAGGCAGCCGCCGTAAGTATCAATACAGCGACGTTAATTTTATCTTGCTTCAGCGAGTCATTGAATCCATAACCCACCGGGAGTTGAACGATTATGTTTTTGAACAATTTTACCGGCCCTTGGGCGAGAGGCGCACCTTATTCAAGCCGAGGAAAACGATCAATCCTGAAATGATTGTGCCGACGGAAGATGACTGGAAATGGCGAAAAGAATTGCTGCGAGGGTATGTACACGACGAGTCGGCGGCTTTATTAGGTGGGGTTGCTGGCAATGCAGGATTGTTTTCGACTGCCGAAGAATTGGCGGTCTTGTTTCAGATGCTTCTCAACGGAGGATCCTATGGCAATGTCCAGTACTTTCGCCCAGAAACGGTTCATTTTTTCACTTCTGCTAAGCACGGAAATCGCAGAGGGTTGGGGTTTGATAAGCCAAGCCCGCGTAAGTACCCACCTTATGCCAGGGACGCTTCTTCGCATTCCTTCGGACATACCGGTTTTACCGGCACTGCCGTTTGGGTTGACCCAGAACAGAAATTGGTTTTTGTATTCCTTTCCAATCGGGTGAATCCCAACGCCTGGAACCGGAAATTGTACCGCCTGAAGGTTCGAAGTAGGATGCACCAGGTTGTTTACGATGCCATTGATTCTTACCGGCTCGAACTTCCCGAATTTGATTTTTACAACGTCAAAGGTTAGACGACCGCTGAACTACTCCTTCACAAAATAAACTGCCCCGGCAACCCGCAATGGTCGTGGGGCCATTTACGCTCTCATTCCCGATATTTTTGATTTTTTAAGAGGTATTTTTCTATCGCTGGGGAAAGCTGAATGGCTTCAGATTTAAACGACTACGCCACTTTCCCAGCTTTGGGGTAGGGGCAACACACTATGGGAACACCCAATTTTCGTTCTTAAAGGACTTTTAAATTAAGAAAGAGCCCGGCTTTTCTTTTTCAAAATAACTGCCCCGAACCCGACATTACGGGACGGGGCAGCCCACACACTATGAGAACACCCAATTATGTCTTTTTAAAAGCAAGTTGCCAGGGACAGAAGGTTTTGGGTTTTGCTATTAAGAGGTTATTAAATTTTATTTAGATCAAATTGATTGTTTTTGAATATTGCTTTAGCGAATTTTCGCGCTCAAAGCTGAAATTAAGACGCCTCTAAAACTAAATTTTCACAAGAGCAATTGTTTTGCAAGTTAAATTCATAAATAA
>CAZJYF010000515.1:0-3384 GCA_964549665.1 uncultured Saprospiraceae bacterium | reverse complement strand
TTGTCGTGTGTTTTGAAAGTGTTTTCTAGGTTTGTACCATTGGCATCTACCGCGTACACCAATTGATAGATGAAGGCATCTATATGGCGATTGGCGGTCTCGTTGGGATCTTTGGTTCGCAATCCTCCGGTAGCCGTATTTCGAGGGTTGGCGAACAGCGAAAGCCCCTCCTGTTCCCGCGCTTTATTCATTTTTTTGAAGCGGTCTTTTCGAATCACTGCCTCGCCGCGCAATTCGGCTTTTACAATCCCGAATTTCGAAAAGCCTGCTTTTAGCGGGATGGACTTCACGGTGCGGATATTATTGGTAATTTCTTCCCCTTCAAAGCCATTGCCCCGCGTGGCTGCCCGGACCATTCGGTCGTTTTCATAGACCACCGCAATGCTTCCGCCATCAAATTTAGGCTCTGCCATATATTCCACCTCTGCTTCTTTTTCCAACATACCCAATTTTTTGACCTGCGTATCAAAATCAATTAAATCGGCCGCATTGTAGGAATTAGCCAATGAAAGCATGGGTCGAAGGTGGGTCACTTTCTGAAATTCGTCGGTCAGGTCGCTCGAAACGCGTTGAGTGGGAGAATCGGACGATTTCAAATTGGGATATTGTGCTTCCAATTCCTCCAACTTTTTGTAAAGCCTGTCGTATTCAAAATCACTCACAACCGGGTCGTTCAATACGTAATAACGCCACTCGTGGTAAACGATGACCTCCTGCAATTGGGTCGCATGCCGGGCAGCTTCCTCTTTGGACGACTCGCCCGAGGATTGTAATAATTGTTTGGATAGCTCAAAGAGCGCTCTTTGTTTTTCTGGAGAATACATGCGTTAAGTAGTCATTTGGTCATAAATGATCATTGGTCATTGTTACGATAAATTTAAATTCAGTTACATAAATTTGAATTTTTTAGGGAAACGGGCAACTATGCAAAAGTGCAAAATAAGGATTTAATGAAGAATGGAAAACTAAAAAGCCCCGACGGAAAGAAGTCCTCGCCAGGGGCTCTTGTAAATACGAAGTTTAGTTTCTAAAATTTTGGTTCTACTACCATTTTATTCAAGGATTAAGAATTACCGATTTCAATCAATCTTCGTACAAATATCCAAGTTTTGGATTTTTGCCTTTTACCCCTCGAAAATATTCGTAAATCACTTCGAAGTCAGTTTCTTTATCGCCACTTAGAAAAAAAGGTTTCCCGAAGACCACCTCCCGGTTTTCGTAATCGAATTTGCAAAACACAATCGGAATCTTTGCGCCAAGCGAAATATAATAAAAACCAGTCCTCAATTTCTTAACCTTGCTTCTCGTTCCTTCGGGAGCTATTGTGACGGAAAAGCGCTCTTTACTGTTAAAAATATCCACCACCGTTTGCACATAATTATGGCTTTTGCTTCTTTCTACCGGATAGCCCCCCAACCATCTGAAAATGAACCCGTAAGGAAAGCGGAAAAGACTGGCCTTGCCGAGGAATTTAATGCCCGCTTTTGAGGCGCTTCGAACCAAAATACCGAGAGGAAAATCCCAGTTAGACGTATGCGGCATAACGAGAAGAATAAACTTTTTTTCTGAGTGAGGATAAACTCCCTTAATGTGCCAACCTAAAAATTTTAAAATAAAATTGCTTAACTTACTGAACATTTTGGACTGAAAATTTGATATGGTTAATAGTTCCCTACAGTTGAAGACAGATATACAAATAAGCTGTTTGCCCATCCACATTATCCAAAACAATAGGCAGGAGAAATCCTTTATTCAGCCAACAGACCTTTGAGCCTTAGATGCTCGACTTTAGACTCTATTTTTTTGTAAAAAACTGACTTTCATTCCTTTATGAAAGAAACAAAAACTATGAATTCCCTTTGTCTATGGTCTTGCATCTAAAGCCCAAAGAGGCTGAATTCACCTTCATTAAGAACTCCCCACAGCCTAATCGATGCACTCCCAACAGCGAATTAGCCCTCTGATTCGGCACTCTTCTTGAACTGCAAAATACAACTTTATACTTTTGTTTTTCTCGATTAACTATTTTTGTATTACTTTCGATTTATATGAATTAAATTATACCTTTTCAAAAATCTCATCGTCAATCTTTTGGGAGGTGGAATTTTATTATATGCGAGAAATCTATCCGTGAAAAAAGCCCTTTTTTATTCCCTTTTTTCCCTGTGGACAATTGTTGGGTTATCTGCCCAGCCAATTGGAGGTTCTTCCATTGGCAAAGCCGAAAAAGAACCGGCACTTGAGGTAGAATTTTCCCCGGAAGGCGGCTTTTACGACAACCGCCTGCTCGTCACACTTTTTTCACCTGGTGCATATATCTATTATACTACTACGGGGGCTACTCCTAAAATAAGACCTTCCCAAAGGTATAAAGGCCCGTTCAGGCTGTCCAAAACTACGGTGGTTCGTGCCATTGCTTTAAAAGGCGGTAAAAAAAGTAAGATTTACGGACACACTTTTTTCATCGATGAACCGGAAACGGACTTCCCCGTGGTTTCAATTTCCCTTCCCGCCAGTGTTCTTTTTGACCCTGAGTCGGGTTTGTATATGAAGGGGGTTAATGCCAATGATACTATCTGGCACTGGCCCGGTGCCAATTTTTGGTCGAGGAAGGAAATACCTGCTAATGTTGAAATATTTGAATCCAACGGCCAATGCGTCTATCGAAGTCTTTCGGGTTTGCGCCTCTTTGGGGGCATGAGCCGCCTATTTCCTCAAAAATCGATGACCATCGTCGCGCGCCACCGTTATGGGAAAAAACGCATCAAACACCCCATTTTTGGGAAAAAAGGGCTAAAGAAATTCAAATTTCTGGTGCTCCGAAATTCGGGTAGCGATTTTGGGAAAACGCATTTCCGGGATGGATTGATGACTGGGTTATTGGACGATTGGGATATAGACAAACAAGATTACCGGCCTTCTCAGGTTTATATCAATGGACACTATTGGGGCATTTACAACATCCGGGAAAAAATCAATCGGTACTTTATTGAAGGGCATCATGGAGTAGATAAAGACAGTCTGGATCTTTTGGAACGCCGGTTTACCCGCAAGAGGGGAAGCAGAGCTAATTATTTTCAAATGCTCCAATTCATGGAGAAAAACAGCCTCCAAAATCCGCTCAATTTTGCCTGGGTACAATCGCAGATGGAGGTTGATAATTTCATGAATTACGAGATCGCTCAAATTTATTTCGACAATCAAGACGCCGGCGGCAACATTAAATTTTGGAGACCCCAGCAACCGGGCGGAAAATGGCGCTGGATTCTATACGATACCGATTGGGGATTTGGTTTGCACGATTCCGAAGCCTATAAAAACAACAGCCTTGCCTTCCACACCAAGCCAAACGGACCGCATTGGCCAAACCCTCCCTGGAGTACC
>CAZJYF010000514.1:0-3390 GCA_964549665.1 uncultured Saprospiraceae bacterium | reverse complement strand
CTCAATCACGCATCTAACTTTCCCACTCCAACGAATCATAAATACCTGAAAATCCTGATTCTGACAAAATATTAAATTAAAATTTCTTGTAAAAAAGGATGGCACACAGCTTGCCCCGACATTTCGGGGGATTTATTTTTCAATTCGGAATCTTTGGCGAATGTTGAAACACCAGGTATCGTTGCTTCTCCGGCAAGGAGGATTTGTTAAGAACATAAGTGTTCCCCTTTAGGAAGGTCACATTTGGCAGGTCTTTGAAATACTTTTCAATCGTACCCAAGGCTTTCGGCTGGCCGGGTCTTTTTTCCAAATCTGCTATCTTGTAGTGCATGGGGATGATGATTTCGGGGTTTACCCGTCGAAGTACCTCCGCCAATTCTTCTTTCTTCAAGATGTGATTTAGGTCGTCAATAGGCACCATCAAGACGTCGATGTCGGTTAATGCGGCAGCGATGCTATCCGTTATCGGCGCATTGTCGCCCCAGTGTGCGACTCTCAAACCCGCCACTTCAATGATCCAAATTGTGTTGGTCTGACCGAATTCTTTACCGTAGGGGTCGCAATGCCTTCCCTTTATGCCCCTTATTTTGAAATCCCCGACGGTGTAATTTCCAGGGTCCTGATGAAACGGAATTTTTCCTTCCCAATAGGGGTGCATCCCCCGAAACAAGCCCCCGTCGTGGTCGTAATGTGGGTGGGTGCTGAAGATGGCATCCGCTGTAATGCCTTTCGGAAAGTCGTAGCCTATCCACACGTGGTCGGCGAAGGGGTCCAATAGAATCGAATGATTTTTATGGCTGAGTTTAAAACTGGCGTGCCCAATATATTCCACGAGGACATCGGTGGGCTGTAAATTTGTGGGAGTCTGTTTCTGGGAAACCTCCGAATTCGGATGTTCGCAAGAAAGGAACGCGGTGAATGACAGCGCAACAAAAAGAAAGCTAATGGAGGGATGTAAATGCAAAAGTTTAAGTATTTAAAACAATGAGTTAACTGTTTTATCATCTTCTCTAAAACCAAACCATGCCGCTGCATTGAGGTAAATGTAAGGCTTATCAACGGAAAAATAGGTAATCAAAATTAAAAACCTTGACTTGCCTTCTGCTACATCAGGGTGATTTGTATTACATTTAGACCACGGTAAAATTTCAATTTTTTTCCAATAATAGGATCATTCCTAAAATTATTACCTTTCGCAGAAAATCAATTTGTCAAATCGTCCCGGCCAAAACAGTCATGGGGCGACAGCTTTAACAACTCAAAAAAAATGTGGTCCGTTTATGAAAATCAAACAGTTCTTTCTCTTTCCGTTTTTTATTCTTTTTATCAATCTGCAGGCACAAACTCCCATTCGGTATCAGGTTCATCTCAAAGACATTCAACATCACGAAATCCGAATCAGCGTTGCCTTTCCGGCGGTGCCTTTGGGGGTGTTGGAGGTGCGGATGCCCACGGCTTCCCCTGGTCGGTATGCCTTGCACAATTTCGCCAAGAACGTTTATGATGTCGAAGCATTTGACAGCAGGGGCCGGAATTTGGAGGTTGACAAAGCCAACCCCAATCAGTGGAATGTGGAGGGACACGACGGCTTCGTCCGCTTCGAATACACTTTGTACGGCAACCATGCCGACGGCACCTATGCAGGCATCGATAATCGAAAAATACAGATGAATATGCCGGCTGTCTTCGTTTATGGCGCGGGTATGGAAAGGCGGCCAATCGAACTCTCCTTCGACCTGGAACAACAGCCCGAATGGAAGGTAGCGACTCAATTGAAACCCCTGGATGACAACACCTTTTACGCACCTAATTACTACTATTTTTACGACAGTCCTACCATTGTCGGCGAACTGAATTTCCGGGATTGGGAGAGTAGTTCCAACGGCAAAAACTATTCGTTTGAAATAGCTGCGCTGCATGAAGGAACCGACGAACAATTGGACGATTACGAAGACTGGGTAAAGAAAATCGTGGAGGAAGAAAAGGCGATTTACGGAGAACTGCCGGATTACGATTTCGGGAAATACACCTTCTTACTCAGCTACAATCCCTGGGTTTATGGCGACGGAATGGAGCATCGCAATTCCACCATTTGCGTCAGTCAGGGAAATTTAGAAGAAGCTGCCCATAAACTCATCGGGACTATTTCGCACGAATTTTTCCACTGCTGGAATGTGGAACGCATCCGTCCGAGGGCTTTGGAGCCCTTTGATTTTGACCGCGCAAACATGTCCGGCGAGCTGTGGTTTTCAGAAGGATTCACCTCTTATTACGACGACCTCGTCCTTTGCCGGGCTGGAATCCGCACACCCGAAGAATACGTGGAAGGGTTGACCCGCAGCCTTAACTTTGTCCTTAATGCCCCAGGAAGGTTGCACAAAAACCCAATCCAAATGAGTTACAATGCACCCTTCGTGGATGCCGCCACCTCGATTGATGAAACCAATTTCAAAAATACCCACACCAGCTATTATCCTTATGGCGCCATCGTGGCCCTGGCCTTGGATTTAAGCCTCCGTTCTGAATTCAACAACCTTAGTCTCGACGATTTTATGCGCCGCGTTTGGGAAGATTATGGCAAAACGGAAGTCCCCTTCCAAATTCCCGATTTACAAAAAGCGCTGGCGGAAGTGACCGGCGATGCCGAATTTGCTGCCCGCTTTTTCAGCGAAACCATTTACCACAGTGAGTTGCCCGATTTTAAAACCATTTTTGAAAAGTTCGGCATCCGTTTGCAACTCGAAAATCCGGGGAAAGTGGATTTTGCCAGCCTCGAACTGGAATTTAAAGAAGGCGAAGCGATTGTGAATAGTCCTATTTTGGAAAACAATTCCCTCTACCAGGCGGGCTTAAATGAGGGCGATAAAATTTTTGAAATCAATGGGTTAACCATTAAGAAGGAGAAAGATTTTATCGCGGCTGTTGAAGCAATTTCTGTTGGTCAAACTTGCAGCATTCGTTACGAACAAAACGGCCGTTCGGAAGAAGCCAAATTCCAAGCAAAGGAAGACCCCTCCTTTATCGTTGAAATGTGGGAAAAGTCGGGAGGACAGCCCTCTCCGGAAGCATTGAATCGCCGAAAAGAGTGGTTGAAAAATTAATGGGAGAAGGGTGGAGATTTTCGAATTTTCAATTCTGAAAAACAAAAAAAAACTTCCCGGATTTTTCCGGGAAGCTTTTTTTCAAGCATTTCTATTCAGGCAATTCAAATCTTCAAAAGCCAGTTTGAGGCGGGAAACAAAACTTTGTTCACCTGCCCGCAGCCATTGTCGGGGGTCGTAGGTTTTTTTGTTGGGCTTATCCTCGCCTTCGGGATTCCCGATGTGGGCTTGGAGATAATCCTTCCTTGCTTCTTAATTTTCGCGTACGTCTGGCCCAAACGCCCACACC
>CAZJYF010000513.1:0-3412 GCA_964549665.1 uncultured Saprospiraceae bacterium | reverse complement strand
GTGTTTTGGTGTTTGTAATCTACGAGTTTTAGATTTATTAAATATATAAGATTTCGCGATTCGGGTCTGATGAAGTGTCGGGGAACTGTGAGGCGCTCAAGCCATTTTCAAACCTTAAGTCATGAAAAATATTTTACTAGCCCTTTTTCTATTGACCATTCCGGCGTCAAGTTTTTGCCAAAATAAAAGTCTGAATAAATTTTACAGGCACTACAAAAAAGGCAAAGCCGTCAAAAATTTCAAGATTCCCGGTTGGTTGATTCATTTGGGTTCCAATATCGCAAGGAAGCACGTTGATGATGAAGAGATGAAAATAGCTCTCCAATTGTCTAAAAGCCTCAAGAAGATTAAGTTGATGTATGCTGAGGACGAACATCACGTACCGCCTTCCGCCGTAAATAAGTTGGTAAAAGACCTTCACAAACAATCCTTTGACGATTGGATCTACGTCCGCGACAAAGGAACCACCGTCAATTTTATGGTTCGGGAAAAAAACAATACCATCAAAAATATCCTCGTCCTCGTGAATGAAGAAAATTCTTTCGCCCTCGTCAGCATCAAAACCAAATTACATCTCGAGAAACTCGCCGAAGTAATCAATAAACTTATCCACAAGTACAAAATGGACATTTTCGAAGAAGAAAAACCGGTGGAGAAACCGCCGCAGGTTTAAGTTGGCATTGGACATTAATCGTCATTGGTCATTTAAGTAAATAGCTGGTGTTCATTGCTTCACTGTCACCTGAATTTATTGTCAAAAATGTAAGTTGTTGTGGAAACAATGAGACATTGAGGCAATGAGGCAATGAGCTTCTCACAAAATTACTCATTATGAAAAACCTAATTTTGGCTATTGCAATGGTAGCCGTCCCGTTCTTTTCTTTTG
Organism: uncultured Saprospiraceae bacterium; assembly: GCA_964549665.1. Lineage (GTDB taxonomy): Bacteria > Bacteroidota > Bacteroidia > Chitinophagales > Saprospiraceae > CAZJYF01. Next base: position 2,526 of record CAZJYF010000513.1, on the reverse strand, counting down.
CACAGCAGCAAAGCATTCAGACTTTTTACCAGAAATACATGGAATACGAAAATGTGACGAACGTCCATCTCGAAGGTTGGGTTTTAAAACTTGCATCGCATTTTTCGGATGATGAAACGGCAGAACGCATTTTAGAAAAAATAACCAAACTTCGGGTCATGGTGATGGAAAATGGAAACCTGGTCTCAAAAGCAGATTACCGGAAGTTGCTAAAAGACCTTCAAAAAGACCATTTTTCAGAACTCATGAATATTCGGGAAGGGACGCAAAAAGTTGATTTTTTCATTCGCGAAAAGGAGGATGCCATCACCAACGTGCTTATTTTGGTGAACGATACGGACGAGTTCGTGCTACTTAGCCTTGAAGGCAATCTGAAATTCAGCGACCTGCACGACCTGAATATTTCAGTGGAAGGCGGTGATTTATTCAAAAAACTACCAGAAAAAAAGAAGGATATTCCGAGGGCTTAGAAAGTCGGTAGTTGTAAAAGGGTCGGCGTGATTGGAAGTCACGCCGACCCTTAGGAACCGAAAATTCATCGGCAAATTTTCAGTTTTTTTCCCTTTTTGGGAAAAGTTTTTTCATTCTAATTTTTCAGAGCCTTTGCGCGATTACGATGCAAAGGCTCTTTTCTTTTCGAGACGATAAAATTCGCGGAAGGAAATCATGCGTTCCTTTTCCTCGTCCCAAAGCTTGTTGAACATGCACTTCAGGCTTTCGCGAAAGGTCAGAACCGTAACGTATTTTTCAAAAATCGGGTTTTCTTTGTTGCATTTTTCCAGGTTGTAATTTGGAATAAAAGAACTCAAATGGTGGATGTGGTGAAAACCGATATTCCCCGATAGCCATTGAAAAACTTTGGGTAATTTGTAGTAAGAACTTCCCTTTATTGCCGCCAAAAGATACTCCCAATTTTCTTTCCATTGTTTGTAGGTCTCTTTGTGCTGATGCTGCACGTAGAAGAACCAAATGGCGATGATGCCAAATAGAACAATTATTGGAACATGTACGAGGAAGAATTTTTTCCAGCCAAGGGTGATTATCAAAAGACTAAATACCAAAATCAGGTAGATATTGCTAAAAAACTGCGACCACTGCACTTTTTTCCATCCCATCTGCATCCCTGCAATCGGTAGCCTTTGGGAAACGAACATATAATAAAGCGGTCCAATCAGGAACAAAGAAAACGGGTTTCGATAAAGCCGGTATTTAAACCGCCCGAATTTGGAAAGTTCCCTAAATTCTTTGACCGTCAAGGTACTAATGTCTCCGATTCCCCGATATTCCAACTGCCCGCTATGGGCATGGTGGAAGTTGTGCGATTTCGCCCAATATTTGTAGGGGATGAAGCTGAAAAAACTACAAACGAAGCCCACCGCATTGTTCCATTTCCGAGATTTGAAAAAGGACTGATGTCCGCAATCGTGCTGAATGATGAAAATGCGGACGAGGAAAAAAGCGTTCAAGGCTGCCAAACCAAGCGTAATCCAATACGACCACTCGAGGCTGAAATACATCAACACCCAAAGTCCCAAAAAGGGAAGAAAGGAAGTTAACATTTGACCAAAGGCTTTTTTGATGTTCGGCCGTTGGTACTTTTTTACTTTGTCGCCCCAATCTTGCAGGGCTTTTTTAATTTCATTGTTATTCATAAATATAAATTTTTTGTAAGTTTGAGCTGTGCGATTTGACATCCAAATGTGGGCAAAGTAACACAGCCAATGTGGCTAGGAATAGCCTATTCTTCTTCTTTCTCTAATTTCGCAATAATTGACTTTATATCAGGAATAAGGGCTGGAACCTCAATCTTCACAGTCTCCCAAACTGTATCTAAGTCCACATTAAAATAATTGTGAATCAGTTTATCTCTCATCCCCGCAATTGCCCGCCAAGGGAAAGTATTAAAACGTTTCCTCATTTCTTGACTAAGTCTTTTGACAGCCTCACCGCTTATCTCAATTTTCCTCATTACTGCATCTTGTTTTTCCTCATCAGCCAGGAAATCATTATACTCTACTTCTTCAAGGTATTCAACTACTTTTGTAAAGCTTTGAAGGATATGGTCAAGATAAATAAGGTCACTTTTTTTCATTGAAAATCGTGATGAGGTCTTGTTCGATAATTTTTTTCAAGAGCGGGTTCTTAAGGCTGCCTTCCGTAATCAAATCTACTTCAAGACCTAATTCGTCCGACAATTTCTGTTGAATTTGCACCAATTTTAATAAACTAATTCTGTTCTTGAATCCAATCAAAATATCCAAATCACTCCCTTTTTTATTTTCACCTCGGGCATAAGAACCAAATATCCCTATCCGATATGGCTGATAAGGCAAAAGAAGAGATAATACTTGATTTTCTAATTTATGGCCTATCATGAATCAATATTTAGCACTAATTTAGCAAAATCCCCACTTTTCTTGTCCCCTCTTCTTACTTTTTTTGGTGCTCGGTCGTTGGTACTTTTTTACCTTGTCGCCCCAATCTTGCAGGGCTTTTTTAATTTCATTGTTATTCATAAATATTAAT
>CAZJYF010000512.1:0-3412 GCA_964549665.1 uncultured Saprospiraceae bacterium | reverse complement strand
CTTGCCAAAAAATAACCATTCCATTTGATGATGTCTTTTTGCTTTCATACTGCGTCGTTAAATCAGTCATTTTTCCCGATAAACTCCTGCTTTACCGCCTAGTCTGAAAACAAAAATCCCATCCTCAAATTGGAACTTTTATTTATTGGCAAGCCCAAATCAAAAAACTTTTCCCGAAGAGGATCCTGTTCGGAAAAAAACTGAAAAAGATGAAATTAGTATTTAAACCAGGAATTGTGCTCCTGCTGGTGAGTTTTCTTTTTACCACAGTTGAAGCGAACGACAAGCCTTTTAGCTACAAACAGGAATTTACAAAAACCATCAAGAAGGAATTTCCCATCCACGCGGACGGCACCGTAAGCCTTTCCAATAAGTATGGAAAAATCGATGTGCGAACCTGGCAGAAAAACCGGGTTAAAATTGAGGTGACCATCCTCGTTAAAACCACGAGTGAGTCGAAAGCTCAGGAAGTTTTTGACCGGATAAACATTGATTTTTCTAACAGTGACGATTTCGTGAAAGCAGAAACGAGCATCAGCTCAAAAAGGAGCAGTTGGTTTGATTGGGGGAACAGCAAATCGGAATTTAAAATCAATTATGACGTCTTTATGCCAAAAACTGGTTCCCTCGAATTGACCAATAAGTACGGCGACGCTTTTGTGTCTGAAATCGATGGCAGCGCCAACATTAACGTGAAATACGGAAGTTTCAACCTGGAAGGAGTTGGCGATGATTTGGAGGTTTATTTGGGCTATGGGGCAGGCACTGTTATTAAGGCTCGCGATGTGGACGCAACTGTTTCGTATAGCAAAATCCGATTCAAAGAAACTCAGGACATTGATTTCAATACCAAATATTCTAAAATTGCCGTAGAGAATGCCACCGATATTAGAACCGAAACCAGATATGATACGTATGACCTCGATGAAATTCGGGAATTCAAATGCAGTGGAAGTTATGGCGATATTGAAATTTCGTATGCCGATAATATCGTTGCGAACTCCAAATACACGGACTTTACGATTGAAAAAATTGGAGATAGCGCGGATTTTGACCTTCAATACGGTGGGGTCACTATTGACCAAATAGACAAAGGTTTTTCAAAAATCGAGTTGGTTGGTAGATACACGAATTACAAAATAAACATAGAAAAAGGGGCTAATTATGTTTTGGAAGCCGAGGGCACCTACGCGGGCATTCGCTATCCGTCGAACCTGAATGTAGTCTATGAAAAAGAAAAGGGTTCTTCGCATGAAGTCAGAGGAAATCAAGGTGGGGCCAAGGCGAGAAGTATCATTAAAGTCAGTTTGAGCTACGGTGGGCTTCGAGTTCGCAACAATGATTAGGGCGCCATTTCCCTCGAACGATAATTGAGAAAACTTCCGACTAATTCAATTTGTAATTTGATGCTTTCAGAACCACTTTGACGGTGTTCGTCGAGGTGGTTTTTCCTGTTTGGAGGCAAAATATTGTATTCCTCTAACTTTCCGAGCCTTCTTTTACATCAATCACTTTGCGGCGCAGTTCAAAGTTTTTACCCAGATACAATCTCCGAACCTGCTCGTCGCCAGCTAATTCTTCCGAGGTGCCGGACATCAAAATACGACCGTCGTACATCAGGTAAGCGCGGTCAGTGATGGAAAGCGTCTCCTGCACATTGTGGTCGGTGATGAGGATGCCAATGTTTTTCGTTCTCAATTTTGAAACGATGGATTGGATGTCTTCAACGGCTATGGGGTCAATGCCGGCAAAAGGCTCATCGAGTAAGATGAATTTTGGGGAGGTCGTCAGGGCACGTGCGATTTCTGTTCTCCTTCGCTCTCCTCCCGACAGGGTGTCCCCTCTGTTCAAACGGACTTTTTGCAAGCCAAATTCCTCAATCAAGGATTCCAGCTTTTCCTTTTGTTCTGCCTTGCTCAATTTGGTCATTTCCAACACGGCGGCAATATTGTCTTCCACGCTTAATTTTCTAAATACAGATGGTTCCTGGGGCAAATACCCAATCCCGTTTTTAGCTCTGCGGTACATGGGCAGTTTGGTAATATTCTCCCCTTCCAAAAAAACACTTCCGCTGTTGGGTTTGATAAAACCCACCACCATGTAAAAAGTAGTCGTTTTCCCCGCTCCATTGGGGCCCAAAAGCCCCACAATTTCGCCTTGCTTTACATCTATTGAGACATCTTTTACGACGGCTCGCTTCCCGTAAATCTTGACCAGTTTTTCTGTTCTTAGAATCATGTGAATGCCAGATTATTGCCATGCACCCAATCACCGTAGTTCCTTAGTACCGTAGCTCCGAGCTTCCGCTCGGAGAAGCCCTGTGCTGTAGCTTACTTCTCCGAGCAGAAGCTCGGAGTTACGGTGGTTCAAAGGGCTACTAAAATACAAAAGTAACGATTATTGGGCGTAGGACGCTTGCCCATTAAGCTTTTAGTTTTTTGAATTGGAAATAGTGAAAAACCAAAGCCCCCAAACAAATTGCCACGCCTAAAAATTCGCGCACCAATTCGATGTAAGGAGTTTCGGCTTTCATGCTTCCAACGATAGAAGGCGCGCCTATTTTCAACCAAGCGATAAAATCGGGAAACAAGGTCGCCATCCAAATCAGGCAAAGGAACATTCCCCCGAGCAACACCTTCGGATGGTATCTATTTTTGATGGCAAAGCCCGAAACGACTGCAAGGAAGGCATACAGGGCAATCCAATGGACCGGGTCGGGGTCGTTGTATTGCACGGCAGCGAAAACAATGAAGAGGATAGTGAGAACGCCATTGATAATTTTCATTCTAAAAAAATTGAAATGGTGTATTAATGGTTCGAGTGCAATAAGGGTTTGCCAAATTTATTTGGCAATTAATTATTTTTATAAATAATTGAAAATCAACAGACTTTATATGAGCGCCAAATAAATTGGGACTGTAATTTTTCCGTTGCTGTAAGTTGAAATACCAGATGGAATCCCACAGCCCGTTCGTTTTTTGAACCGTCAGGATAGCCAAGGCAGAAGCGCCCATTGGCACCCAAGTCATTCCTTGTTTTTTTTGACGAATGGCAACTGCTTGTTTAACAGATGTTTCAATACATCCTGAACCGATTATTTTACCTGCTTTCTGGCGACGCTCATAATTTATAATTGCTTTGCCATGTTTTGTCAGGTAGTTAATCAGTTCCGTATGTTTTGATTTATTTCTTACTTCTACTTTAGTTTCAAGGTAATGGAGGGCATTTTTTTTATCCCCGACCCAGAGAAATGTAAGTAGGTCTTTGACGGCTTGTTTCTTTTTTTCTTTACCGAAACAAATCATCATACCAAGTTCATTGACTTTCTTTTTGAGATGGAACCAATCTAAAATTCGAATAAGATCCAGCCCAAAGGCTTTCTTATACCGAATGTGAATTTGGCTAGCCCCAT
>CAZJYF010000511.1:0-3412 GCA_964549665.1 uncultured Saprospiraceae bacterium | reverse complement strand
CGGGAAGCCCTCTCCAAGCCCGGCTTCAAAAAATACTGGAACATCAACAAAGACCAAATCGAAGTCTGCAAAGACTGTGAGTTTCGCTACATCTGTACCGACTGCCGTGCCTACCTCGAAGACCCGGAAAACAGCTACTCCAAGCCCCTCAAATGCGGATACAACCCCTACACCTGCGAGTGGGAAGAGTGGAGTACCAATCCACTCAAGCAAAAAGCCATCGAATATTATGGATGGAGGAACTGGCGAAGCCCGAAGGTCATGCCACGGCAAGCCCCGTAAAAGGCCTTCCATAAGGTGGCTGAAAGCCAAAAACGATGTTGGAAGGTGGTATGCCACTGCTGGGTTAAGAATGTTTGTTAAATCAAATTTCCCGAACACTGCTGACCCGAATACGTTCCGGCTTTTTTCTAGCAGCCCCATTCCCCTACCCACTTCGGAGACCTTCAGAATATAGCATTCTTTGCGAGAAGATTTAAAGGGCCCCTTCATCTGCAAAGCTGTAATAGCCTCCATCCGAAATGATCAGATGATCGATTATCGGAATTTCTATCAATTCGCCTGCTTTTTTCAGTCGCTTCGTCAGCGCCAAATCCATTTGGCTGGGATGCAAATTACCGGAGGGGTGATTGTGGCAAAGGATGAGGGAAGATGCCTTTCCCTCGATGGCTTTTCTGAAAAGGATCTTCGCATCGACGATGGTGCTTCCCGTTCCTCCAATGCTGATTTGTTCTCTACCCAACACCTTGTTAGCTCGATTGAGCAGCAACATCCAAAATTCTTCGTGGGGCAGGTCAATGATTATCGGGGCGATGACGTTGTAGGCATCCCGGCTGCTCTTTATTTTGGGGCGTTCCCGGATATCGGACAGTTGGCGGCGGCGGCCGAGATCGAGTGCTGCGACGACGGTGATGGCTTTGGCATCTCCAATCCCCTTAAACTTCACCAATTCGGCGACGGAACGCTTGCCCAAGTCATTGAGGTCATTGTCAACGGACATTAAAATGCGCTGTGCCAGGGAGACGGCGGTTTCATCTCTCGAACCCGAACCCAACAAAATGGCGAGCAATTCGGCGTCTGAAAGATTGTGTTTTCCTTTGGCGAGCAGTTTTTCCCGGGGGCGGTCTTCTTCCGCCCAGGCTTTGATGTTGAGGGAGGTTTTGGAATAAGGGTTAGGCGCCATGGTTGCAAAGTTTTTTTGTGAAAATAAAAATCAGGCTTTGTAAATATATCCCTTAAATCAAACTTCACAAAACATACCCTTCCCCTTCTTTTCAGCTCCGCAACTATTTTACAAAAATTCAGGTCGCCAAGGTGGTCAAAAGAAGAATAATGCGAGGCAAGAAAGGGCTATTTTAAAATAAATTTTACCGTTTGGGATACCCCCAAATGGTTAGTCAGACGGGCGAAATAAATACCTCCTGGAAAGTCCGTCAGGTCAATAATTAATTCATTGGAATTTATTTCTCTGCGCGCATAAATTAGTTGCCCAATCATGTTAAAAAGGGTTATATGTGCTCTATTTTGATAGCCGTTGATATGTAGGGTGACAATTGATTCGGAGGGATTGGGGAATACCGAAAACGATGGTGTTATATCATCCAATGAACGAGTGTTTGTGAGGGTGCCATCGCATTTAGAAATGATGAGCGGAATATCGTTTATATCTATATTCAGCGCACCCCCTGCGGTTGAGGTTGTATCATCTCTTCCAAAAATATTTCTCAATCGAACACACTTCCATGGTAGGGCGAAAAGGAAAGAAGTTAAAGGATTATAGACTCCATAGAATTGATCTCTTTTTTCCCAAACGACATAGAGGGTATCATTTTGTTCACTTCCCAATTCAAAAAGATAAATATCCTGAGAAAGAAAGCTACTATCTTGCCTAAGGGAAGTAATGTTTTTGAATATTTCTACAAATTTTTTGAAACGGGGGTAATTTGAACTGGGCCCTGTTAAATTGTTGTCGAAATCATTTTCCAGCAACGCGAGTTTCCCAAAATTCCCGTTTTTCAGGTAGCAGGTGCCTGTGGGAGATGACCGAAAGGACCATTCTTCTTCCAGGTTCCACCAATACATCCTTTCGACGCCATTTGCCATTCCAAGAAGAGTTCTCTGTACATAATTGCTAGCTTGAATAGAATCCCTTTTGGCGCTCAAAGAGGAGTCCACACCATAGGCAAACATTCTGTATTCGGGAGGAAAGTCGAACCCCTGAATGTGAAGGTCGCCGGCAAGCAGGCAAATGTCGTTGGCCAATAAAGAATCTAACTGATGGTTCAAACTGCTATCCTTTGCAAATTCTGTTGGCAGGGGACCTCCGTATTCGGTGGAAATTACGGGTTTATTGGCAAAAGCCGGAAAGTCATTCCTGATGGTCTGAAACCATCTTAAGGCTTCGGGGATACTATAAAGGTCTCTGTAGAGATGTTGGTCGTAAAAATCGCAATGTCCTTTAACCGGATCGGTAGCAGAGAGATTCGCAAAGGTAGTCTTCAGAAGGGTTTCTGTATATGCGTTAGTGCTTCGGGTGGTTCCCCCCAAAATGAATAAAGCATTGGGATTGGCGCTCAAAATGGCAGCTTCAGTCGTTCGCGTCAGATCAGCATATTTGTTGCCCAAATCTAAAGGGTCGGGATGGGGGTTGCTTTTCCCTCCCCAATGTGGTGTGAAATTGTATTCCCATTCATTTTCATAAAACTTCACTTTATGGGCGGTATCTCTGGCTACAATATGGCGGACAAAATTGTAGTAGGGGCTGCCCACGCTAAGGTTTAAGGGAATGGTAAAATCGGTATTTGGATCATTATACAACGTATTGTTCCGCGGTGAAATCCTGATTAAGGCCTGCGAATTAACGGGAATCTGTTGGAGAAAAGCGTCGAGAATAGAATCCTGATACTGTCCTGGCAAAGCCTCAAAAGAGCCCCATTTTATATTGATATAGTAATGATCCACCCCCAAATCCTCTGTAAAGTTTATAAATGGTTCCCCATCATAATGGGCACCGTACCCCACTCCAATTCTGGAAGAACTTTGTGCATTTGCGGGCTGGATTACAAGAATCAAATGGATTAGGAAAAATAGTTTCTTCACGATTTCAGAATTTTATCGCTTTGATTTTTCAACTGGGGGAAAGTTTAAATAAGTGGTTCTACAACGAATTTAATGGGTAATGGAGAAAATGATTAAATGCTGAAATGGGAGAATGGAGAATATTGTAAGTTAATAACTGATGCTACCCACCTGATTGAGTGACCTAATTTCTTTTAGCGGAAAAGGGATTCAAAATCCGTCAAAAACAAAATCGTGTTTGAGCAAAGCGAGTTTGATTTTGTTTAGGATTTTGTGTCACTTTGGAGCGTTAATAAAGAAATTCAGTCTTGATTTTTGATTCTTTTCATCAAGG